>CAIQIY010000419.1 GCA_903871975.1 uncultured Chloroflexota bacterium
AGAACGTGCCGACCATCGGCGCATTGATGCTGTGACCGGTGAGGGCAGGCTCGTCGCCCGCGCCGGCGGCGACGGGATGCACGCTGCCATATCCGCCCGCCGATGAGGCAAGCACCATTGGTGGTGGTGTGGTGTCGGCTGTGGTGGCCGGCAGCGCCGCGCGCCGCACGTGGATCTTGAAATCGCCGCGCCGGATCATGATCTCGGCGGTGTTGCTGTCGGCCATCATGCGCAACAGCTCGCGCACGGCACCGAGATCGAGATCCTCGCGCGGTCGGGCGGGCAGATCGGACGCGCCATCGCTCATCGTGTGCTCCATCGAGATGCAGTGCAACAGCCGCGCGCCGGCTGCCACCAGGGAGGCCACTACGAGTGATTATAGCACAGTCCCCGCGACAGATGTCGTCGCGGCATGTGATGGCACACGGCGGAGTCGCGTGGGCAGATCGGGCCCGTGGTGCAGCCTGGTCACCAGCATCCGTATCATCCAGAACCCCGCCAGCTCGCCGCCGGGCGGTATCCACACGTAGTCCGCGTCGACGCGATCGGTCTTCGTCAGGTATGCCGTCGTGCTGGGTCTCCTCGCCGAGGTATCGGAACGCGGCCAGTGCGGTCGTCGGTCTCGCGGCGCTACTGGCGCGCAGGCGACTGCCACGCTCGTCCGCGCCGCCGTGCGTCACGGCGCGATGGCGAACTGGCCACCGTGGTGGCAGGGTGCCTGCCGCAGACCATGCGGTGCGGCGAGCTGATACGTTGACTGTCGACCCCGATGCTTGTGCCACGTATCATGTGCGGTAGCGTGAGGTGATGGGGCGATTCACGGCACTATGTCGCAATCGGCGCTCGATGCGCGGATCAGTCGGCGATTTGGTGGGCTGTAGCCAGATGAGGGCAACGTAGAACGTCACAGCGACTTGCAGCGTAACAACGCATCCACCGAGCATCATCAGGATATTGCGATTCATGAACACCACCTCGCACAACATGATGTGATCGCGATCCTATCGGTTCATACCACGAACAAACATCCCAACGGTACGGCATGTGAGTCACCCGAATGCGTATAGCATAGCATATCTGCTGGCTATAGTGCAATGCCTTTATGCCGGTACATCGTATCACTCGATCCTTCGTCGTTGATGATGCGTCATGTCGGTATGATCAGCGCGCTCGCGGCTTCGTGTCTATCAGCTCCTGCTACAACGGCGCACATGCAGTGTTCAGGGAGAAACAGCCGGTGCAGTTGGCTTGTGCCCCTTCGTGGTTCATGCCATGCGACACATGGAATCATCATAATCACCCGAGTATATGAACTGATTACTGTTTCAACGACTGATTGGTTGAATGACAGAAACATATTGCCATCGTGATGATTTTACGTTGTTCGACCACATTATGCATATCATCACTGTATTGCATAACCCATCGCTTATCCGTATCGAAGTGCATACCCAGTGACGTCGAACATCCCGATGCTGGCACCGGCATCATCGCGCCCCGGCAGCGTGCCGACACCGGGAGGTGTCGCAGAAGGGGCCGCAGGCAAACCCGGCGTCAGGGGAGTGGAGGCGGACATTCGGGCGCGGTGCATGCAGGACAACGTCGCCAGCGTGCCAAGCCTGTCACACACAGGTGCTCTGCGAGCGGCATGCGGGCGTCAGGCATGTGCACGTGGGTGAATGTCGCCGACGCCCGCCACGTGTCATCGCTCGCGGATGGAGCGTCGCTGAGCGCCTGGGCCCACAACCGCCGATCACCTGCAGCCACGTGCGCCGACTCTTAACCAACGCTTGATCTGGCATTCATCCAACCGTGCGAGTCTCCTTCCGGGGTCACGAAGTGGTGGAGCAGCGCTATGAGCACAGGGTCGGTCGTCGGTCGGGAGTCGCCGAATCGCACGCGGACGTTGTTGGCATTCATGCTCGTCCTGGCACTGTCGGGGTTCGAGAATCTGATCGCCGAACTCATCCCCGGGCTGGAGCTCGGGCCAATCGAGGTCGGCATCTCGAGCTTCTTCTTCGTCCCGCTCGTGCTGGTCATCCTGTTCAATTCATGGTGGGCCGCGCTCGCCGCGCCGATCGGCGAACTCATCTTCTCGGATCTGGTGCTGGGCGAATTCGGCGGTCTCGGCGAATTCGAGGAAGTCATCCTGGTCACCGTCGCATTGAAGCTGGCCGCCAGCCTGGTACGCAACCCGCGCGACCGGACGCAGGTCCTGATCGCCGGGCTGGTCGCCTACGGGCTGGCCGAGCTGGCCGGCACCGTGATCGACATCCTGAAGGTCGTGATCGGCGTGGAGGAGTTCGAGGCCGTCGCAGGCTTGCCGGAGAGCATCTACGTCGTCGAAGGGCTGGATTTCCTCGTGGAATACATCGTCACCGGCATCCTGCTCGGTGCGCTGCCGGCGATGTGGCTGGCACCGCGGCTGTACGGTACCATCGAACCGCTGCTGGGGCTGCAGCCGCGCCCGGGCGACGGCAGCGATGCCGATGCGCCGACGACGCTGGCCATTGCCGTGGCGGTCGGCGTGGTGGTCAGTGCGCTGGTCGCCATCGTGGCGGCGCAGGGCACCACGCTGATCGAGTGGGAGCCGGAGTTTCTCGAGAGCATCGGCGAGTGGTACATATGGGTCGCCGTGGCGATCAGCGCGCTGGTCGCGCTGATCAGTGGCTTCATGGCCGTGCGCGAACGCCGCCAGCCGTGATTCGCCTCTCACAGGTCAGCTTCACATACCCCGGGGCCAGCCAGCCGGCGCTGCGCGATCTCACCCTCGAGATCGCGCAGGGTTCCTTCGTGGCCATCGCCGGCAGCAACGGCTCGGGCAAGTCGTCGCTGGTCAAGACCTTCACCGGCATCATTCCGCACGCCATCCAGGGCACGCTGCTCGGCACCGTCATGGTCGCCGGGCACGACGTCGCCCGGGCCTCGATCGCCACGATGGCGCGCCACGTCGGGTATGTCTGCCAGGATTTCGAGAACCAGCTGCTCAAGCCGCGGGTCGACGACGATGTCGCGTTCGGCCCGTTGAATCTCGGGTGTCAGGATCACCAGGCACGTGCGCTGCGGGCGCTGGATGCCGTCGGCGCCACGGCGCTGGCCGGGCGGATCGTGTGGGAGCTGAGTGGTGGCGAGCAGCACCTGGTGGCGCTGGCGGGTGCGCTGGCACTGGATCCGGGCGTGCTGGTCATCGACGAGCCGGCGGCCCAGCTGGATCCGGCACATGCGCATCGGGTGTACCAGCTACTGGCCGAACTGCGGCGCGCCCGGGGCACGACGATCGTGGTGATCGAGCATCATGCCGAGCTGATCGTCGAGCACTGCGACTCGCTGGTGCTGCTGGACGGCGGAGCGGTGCGCTGGCACCGGCCGATCGCCGAGGCGTTTCGGCGCACCGCCGAGTTGCGCCAGGCGGGGCTGGCACCACCGGTGGTGACGCAGGTGGCGCGTGTGGTGGCGCAGCAGGCCGGTGTCATCGATGCCATGCTGCCGCTGCGCATCGCCGAGGCGTCAGCCACGCTCGAGCCGCGCGCGCCGGAAGCGCCAGCGGTGCCGCTGGCTCCCGTGGCTACGGCCGATCGCTCGGTGCTGGTCGAGCTCGAGCACGTCGCGTTGACGCTCGCGACGCTGCAGGGCGCGCCGCGTCGCGTGCTCGACGGCGTGAGCCTGCGCATCGCGCGTGGCGAGCGGGTCGCACTCATCGGCGCCAATGGCGCCGGCAAATCATCGCTGGTGCGGCTGCTCACCGGGCTGTCGCGGCCCGGCGCCGGCCGCATTCGGCTGGCAGGCCACGACATCGCCCACACGCCACCCGAACGGCTGGCCGACCACATCGCCTGGGTGCCACAGGACCCGCAGCGCATGTTTCTCGAGGCGACCATCGCCGAAGATGTGGCGTTGTACTTCGGCGGGCGTGGCATCGCCGACGCGCACCTGCGCGTGCAACGCGTCCTGCAGGATTTCGGCCTGGCCGAGTTGGCGCAGCGCAACGGCCGGCTGGTGAGCGGCGGCCAGATGCGCCGGGCTGCACTGGCGATCGCTGCGGCGATCGCGCCGATGCTGGTGTTGCTCGACGAACCCACCGCCTCGCTCGACGCGGCACAGCGTGCGGCGATCACCACCCTGATCGCCCGGCTGGGCGCCGACACCACCGTGATCATCGCCAGCCACGACATGGAGCTGGTGGCCAACTGGGCCACGCGCGTCGTCGTCCTCGCGGCTGGGCGCATCATCGCCGATACGACGCCCGACGCATTCTTCGCCGATGCGACGGCGCTGGCGCAGAGCGGCGTGGTAGCCCCCGAGGCCGTCCGCCTCGCCGCCGCGCTGGGCATCCGGCCGGTGCCACGCGACCTGGTCGGGCTGGCGGCGCGTTTACGCTGGCGTGGCGCTGCCGCGGCAGCGCATCACTGCGGAGCATCGACATGACCTGGGACATGCTGCGGCGCCAATTCTCGCTCGCCGGTCTGCGCCACCAGCTGCTGCTGGCCGTCTACGGCGAGCGGACCCATTGGCTGGGGCGGCGCGATCCGCGCGCGCTGTTCGTCTGGTATGGCTTCTTTGCCATCGCGCCGTGGCTGCTGCGCGAGCGCGATGCCCTGATCGGCGTGCTGCTGCTGGTCGTCGGCGTGGCAGTGCTCGCCCGGATCAACCGGCTAGTGCTGGCGCTGCTCGGCATCGGCATCGCCAGCGACGTCGCGGGCTGGGGGGTGGTCGCGCTGCTGTTCGGCGGCGATCTCGGCGTCTTCGTCGCGCTCAGCACCCTGGTGCTCAAGCTCGCCACCGTCTCGCTGGCCAGCATCACGCTGTTCGCCGCGCTCGATCCGGATCGCCTGAGCGACGGGCTGCTGGCGCTGGGCGTGCCGCAGCCGATCATCTTCGGCATCGCCTACGCCTATCGCATGATCCCGCTCTACATCGAGGAATTTGACCAGGTGATCCATGCGCGTCGGCTGCGCGTCGGCGCACCTGCGCCAGGCTGGTTGCGCTGGCGCCAGATCCGGCATACGATTCAGCTCATCATCATGTCGTTCTACCCGATGATCCTGAATACCGCGCGCCGCACGCGCACCAGTTACGAAGCCCTCGAAACGCGTGGTTTCGGCCATGCGCTGACGCATCCGGCGCCGCGCGCGCTGCGGCTCGCCACGCTGCGATTGCGTTCCGGCGATGTGCTGTTCGTCGGAAGCTCGCTGGCCGGCTTCTTCCTGGTGCTCGCAGCAGCAGCGCGATGGTGACGAGTGAGACCATGCTGATCGACATTCACGTACACACCAGCATTTCGCGCAGCCTGCCGTTTCGCCATGCCGACATGCTGGCACAGGTCGCCAGGGCGCGCCAGCAGGGCCTCGACGCCTGTGCGTTGACCGACCACAGCGATGCCGCGGATATCCTGGCCATCCACGATGCGCTCGACGCCACGTTTCCGTGGCGGCAGCACGCCTACGATGCCGATGGTGTCCGGCTGTTCCCCGGCGTCGAGGTCGATGTCGCCGAGGGCGTGCACCTGCTGGCGATCGGGGATCGCGAGGCGATTCGTCGCTTCATCATGCGGCTTGCGCCGGGCATCGATGCGGCAGGGTATTTCGCGGCCCAGGCCGATCTGGCGTTGTTCAACGTCATCGCGCATCCACTGCGGCCGGGCCACGAGCTCACTCGCCTGCCGGCCGCGCTGGTGCCGCGCTTCGATGCGCTCGACCTGAATGCCAAGGATCTGTGGCGCGCCGGGCCGGCACATCGCGATGCGCTGCTCGCCGTGAGCGCACGCCATGGCCTGCCGCTGCTCGCCGGCAGCGACGCGCATCACCCTGCGCAGCTCGGTGCCGTGCGCGCCGAGCTGGCACGCCCGATCACATCACTCGCCGAACTGCGGCGCACCATCCGCGACACCCCACCACAGCTGCACATCCACCCCGAGCTCGGCACGATGGTCGCCGCGGCGCGCGCCGCCAAGGCGCTCCGCCGGCTGCGTGGCGGTTGACCGCCGGCGGGGCAGTTGCCGGGCAGCGATGGTGTGGCAGCCCCGCCGCGGCCCGGCAGCACGCGGCCGCATGCCCCTGCGTGGCACACCGTCCCCGGCGGCAGGTCGCGCGCCGTGCCGCGTTGGCATCGAGGATCGGCCCGGTCGGCGCCAGGCGGTGCCCGACGACAATGCGGCGTAGCCCGCCACACATGCCAGCCACCGCCTGAACGTTGGGCGCCGCCCAATCGCATGCCGCTGCGTCGGGCGGTCGATCACATCGACGATGCGCCACTGTGCTATGATCGGGGTGATTCGTACCACACCCGCGACGCGCGACACGATCGGAGAACACGTGCCGATGAACACGCTCAAGATGATCGATCCTGTGCGCACGCGCATCACGATTGGCGCCGGCGCGGCAGCAGCTGTAGGCGAGCACGCCCGTGCGCTGGGCATGCGTCATGCCATGCTCGTCACCGACCCCCACGTCGCCGCACACGCAGCCACGGCCGCAGCCCGTGCAGCGCTGACGGCATGCGGCATCGCCACCACATGCTACGCCGATGTCGTGCCGGATCCGAGCGACGCGAGCGTCAACGCCGCGGCGCAGTGCTATCGGCAATCATCCGCCGACGGCATCATCGCGCTCGGGGGCGGCAGCTCGATCGACACCGCCAAGGCGGTCGGGGTGCTGGCGCATGCTGCGGCCCCATCGATCGACGCATTCTACCTGGGAGCCGGCCGCGCGCCGAGTGGTCGGCCGCCGCTGATCTGCCTGCCGACCACCGCCGGCACCGGATCAGAAGTCACCGAGGTAGCTGTGGTCACCGACACGGCACTGAATCGCAAGATGGTGGTGCGCCACCCGACGGTGGCCCCCGATGTCGCGCTGATCGACCCGTCGCTCTGCCAGACGATGCCGCCACGCTTGACGGCAGCGACCGGCAGCGATGCGCTGGCCCATGCCATCGAAGCGCTGACATCGTCGATGGCCAACCCCATCAGCGACGCACTGGCGCTCGCGGCCGTGCAACAAGTCGTCACGGCGCTGCCGCTGGCGTATCGCGATGGCACCGATCTGGCGGCGCGCACCGCCATGAGCACCGCCGCAACGCTGGCCGGGCTGGCATTCAACCACGCCCGGCTGCATCTGGGGCACGCCGTCGGCCACGCCCTCGGCACTGCCTGGCACCTGCCACACGGCATCGGCTGCGTGGTGTGCCTGCCGGCCATCGTCGACTTCCTCACACCAGCCTGCCCGACCGCTGTCGCCAGCATCGCCGCGATCTGTGGTACGACCGTCGCCGAACTACCCGCCACGCTGACGCGGCTCATCCGATCCGTCGGGATCGCCGGACTGGGCACGTGGCTAGCGCCAGCCAAATCAACCGGTGAGGTTCTGGTCTCGCTGATCGCCCAGGAGACCCGCCTGATCGCGCTGAGCCCACGCCAGCCGACGCTGGCCGACTGGGCGGCGATCGTGCATGCCAGTTGGGACGACTGATGTGGCGACGATCGGGCCCGCAGGCTTCGGCGCACTCGTGATGCGTGCGACGGCGGCGTCGCACAGCCCGGGATCACCAGCCGGACGCCGCGCGCATGCCGAGCCACAGCATCAGCCCGGCGCTCACGAGCAGCAGCGCGATGGCGACGAAGCGTCGCCGCGCCGCAAGCCACCATGCCATGGCATCAGAGCGACCGAACGCCGTATGACCCAGTTGCCGTGCAATGTCGCGCCGCGAGCTGCGGCGCAGCATCCACACCGCAATCATCACGAAGGGTGACAGGACCACCAAGGCGACGAACGCATCGACCCACGCATCTTCGGCCATACCAGCACACCATGCATCACACGCGCGATGCCCGGCCGGCAGCACACCACCCGGTCAATCATTCCTGCGGCGCGCCGTCCGGCGCCGCCGGTGTGATCAGGACACGATCGATGCGTCGGCCGTCCATGTCGACGACTTCGAACACAAATCCATGCCAGCGAACCACCTCGCCGACGGTCGGAATGTGCCCGAGCAGTGCCAGAATGAACCCGGCAAACGTCTCGAAGCCGTGTTCGCGCACCAGCGCATCGACACCCGGCACCGGCATGCGCTCGAGGAACGCGGCAAACGGCATCAGCCCACTGACGAGGAACGTGCCATCATCGCGTCGGACGAAGGTCTCGTCGACTTCATCCGTCTCGTCGGCGATGTCGCCGACCAATTCCTCGATCATGTCCTCCATCGAGATCACGCCGGCGACTTGGCCATACTCGTCGAGGACCACCGCCAGTGCACTGCGGCGTTGCTTCAGCTGCTGAAACGCGGCGGCAGCGCGCTGGCTCTCGAGGATGAAGACTGCCGGGCGCATCACGTCGCGGATGGCGATCGATGGCGCCGTCGTGTATGCCGGCAAGACATCCTTCACGTAGAGCATGCCGACGACGTGGTCGAGGGAATCGGCGAAGACCGGCAACCGTGAATACCCGCTCTCGTTGAAGATACGCAGTGCTTCGGCCACCGGGGTATCGGCCGCGACTGCCACGATCTGCGTGCGTGGCGTCATGATCGAGCGAATCACGCGATCGGAGAAGGTGAAGACATTGGTGATCAGCTCGTGCTCCGATGCGGCGACCGTACCACCAGCCCTGCCCTCGCGCGACAGCGCGATGATGTCCTGCTCGGTGACGCTGGTTTCGACGACCGTCTTGCGACCCAGGACGCGCAACACCAGCTCGGTCGAGAAGGTGAGGAAACTGACGACGGGCGATGCGATGCGCGCGAGCCGGGTCATCGCCGGCGCAACGAAGATGGCAATGCCCTCGGCGTGCTGCATCGCGAGGCGCTTGGGCACCAGCTCGCCGACGATCAGCGAGAGGTAGCTGATCGCCAGGGCGACGACGCCTGCGCCGATCGTCTCGGCATATGGCGCCAACAGCGGGACACTGGCTACCGCCCCCGCGATCCGCTCGCTCAGGCCGGCACCGCCGAACACCGCGGCGAAGGTGCCGAATACGGTGATGCCGATCTGCACGGTCGAAAGAAATCGGCTCGGATCCTCGGCCAGACGCAGTGCTGCCTTCGCGGCCGCGTTGCCGGCGTCAGCACTGTGCTCGAGCCGCCCCTTGCGCGCCTGGACGACGGCGATCTCGGAGGCGGCAAAGAAGCCGTTGGCGAGGATCAGGATGACGATGATGACGATCTCGATGACAGAACTTTCAGGCATGAACCGCTCTGCTGTCTGTATTCATCGTCAGTATACCAGAAGCAGCGCGGCAGTGTAGGTTGCCGCGCCACCGCAATCATTCGAGATACGACTGGAGCCGTGCACCGATGACCGGATTACGCAGATAACGCAATGCATCGGCCTCGAGCTGCCGG
>CAIQIY010000420.1 GCA_903871975.1 uncultured Chloroflexota bacterium
CCAGTTGCCGCTGGGCCTGGTGGCAGCAGCCGTGTCGTTCGCGGTGCTGCCGACGCTCTCGCGGCTGGCAGCGAGCCACGACGACGAGGCGTTTCGGCAGACGCTGGCACTCGGCATCAAGGTCGTGATCGTGCTGATCACGCCGGCGACCGCCGGGTTGGCGGTGCTGGCAGAGCCGCTGGTGGCGCTCCTGTATCAGCGTGGCGCGTTCGGCGCCGAAGATACCATCGCCACAGCCCGGGCGTTGTGGTTCTATTTGCCCGGCCTGCCGGCAGCAGCAATCGACCAGATGTTGTTGTTTGCGTTCTATGCGCGGCAGCGCACGCTGTTGCCCAACCTGGTGCAAGGGGCAGCCGTGGGGTTGTATGCGCTGACCGCGTTGCTGCTCTTCGCGACGACGCCATGGCGCATCGAGGCACTGATTCTGGGCAATACCGTGCAATGGGTCGGTCACATGGCATTGCTCGCGTTCCTGGCCAGGCCACTCGTGCGCCTGCGTGGGCTACAGATCGGCGCGACGATGGCGCGCAGCATGACCGCAAGCATTCCACTCGTGATCGTCGCATGGTCGCTGCAGGCGCCGCTGCTGGCCTGGGGTGGGCCTGCGGCAGCGGTGCTCGGTGCCGGCGGGGCTGCGGCGCTCGCCTATCTCGGCGTCGGGATCGCATTGCGCATCGAGGCCCTGATGTTCGTCGTCGGCGCCATCCGGTCCCGCTGGCTGTCTCGTGGGTCGTAATCAGCTCAGGCACGCCCACCAGGTACGCGCGTGCGCGCCAGGATGCCCACGATGATGCTGGCATCGCTGCGCATGCCACCTTCCCGGTTGACGCGGGCACGACCAGCACGTATGTGCGCTTCCGGCCGCAGGATGACGCGATGTGCCAGCACTGGCACCGCCATCGCCTTGATGTCGTCGGGCCGCACAAAGGGACGACCATCCATTGCGGCGTAGGCCTGGGCCGCACGATACAGTGCCAACGAGCCACGAACGCTGGCACCGTGCACGACGTCGGGATGCACGCGGGTTGCCCCGACCAGATCGATGATGTATTGACGCATCTCGTCGCTGACCGAGACACGCTCGATGACTGCCTGAAGCTGGTGAATGGCACCAGTGCCGATGACTGCCGGCAGCTCATCAACACCCGGCATCGAGTCGGATTCGGTGGGATTGCGGCGACGCAGCAACTCGAGCTCCTCGTCGCGTGTCGGTAATCCAAGGTGCAACCTGACGAAGAACCGATCGAGCTGCGCTTCGGGCAGTGGAAACGTCCCTTCGAACTCTACGGGGTTCTGGGTCGCGATGACGAAGAATGTCGATGGCAAACGATGCGATCGACCATCGACAGTCACCTGGCGTTCCTCCATCGCCTCAAGCAGCGCACTCTGCGTACGCGGTGCTGCGCGGTTGATTTCGTCAGCCAGCAGCACATCGGTGAACACCGGGCCAGGTTGAAACTCAAATGCACGACTTTGTTGGTTGAAGACCGAAACCCCGGTGACATCCGAGGGGAGCAAATCAGGAGTGAACTGGACGCGACGAAAGGTACAATCGAGTGAGCGCGCCAACGCACGCGCCAGCCGTGTCTTGCCAGTGCCGGGAACATCTTCGATGAGGACATGGCCGCCGCAGAGCAACGCAACCAGCGCGAGCCGCAGTTCCTCACGCTTGCCGACGATGACGATGCCAATGTGTCTGACAATCTCTGCGACTGCCCGCTGCACCGACCCGTTCACGCAGATTTCCTCCACGGTTGTATACACTGCCTCGATCGTCAGTATAGCATGCAGATGATGTTGAGGCTTGGCATGGTGGGGCGATATGCCACCGTCGCGACGCCATCGCCCCGTTGCACGACGGTGGCGCGTGCGCCCGGCATGACCCCGACGCCCTCGCTGCAGCGTGGCACTGCGCACGACATGCGGGGCGTTGTGCTGCAGTGCGGGTTGGGCAGGATCGCCGATGCAGCCCGCGTCAGCGGGTGTCCGTCGTTGTGCCTGCGTATCCATCGGCGTCGGGGGCGTCGGCATGGTCCCGAAGGCGGGCGGCATTGACGGCTGCACCGGATCGATGGACAATGGATCATCGACCGATACCGCCGCCACATCGGCGGCACTGGGGGGAGAAGCGCCCATGATGCCAACTGACGCCCTGGAAGATCCCGCCGTCCTGAATGTACCCGGGCCACGCGCCAGCGCGCTCGTCGCGCGCGACGAGGCGGTGTTTGCGCCATGCATGGGGCGCGTCTACCCGCTGGTCATGGAACGCGGCCTGGGCTGTGACGTCTGGGACGCCGATGGCCAGCGGTATCTCGACATGAATGCCGGCATCGCCGTCGTCGCGGCGGGACACTCGCATCCGCGCATCGTCGCCGCCATCCAGGAACAGGCCACACGGTTTTGCCACATGGCGGCGACCGATTTCTACCACGAGCCGATGATTCGCCTCGGCGAGCGACTGGTCGCGACGATGCCGGCCGACCAGCGCTGGCAGGTATTCCTCTCGAACAGCGGTACCGAGGCGGTCGAAGCGGCGATCAAGCTGGCACGCCTCGCCACGCGGCGCCAGGGAATCGTGGCCTTCTACGGCGCGTTTCATGGGCGCTCGTATGGCTCGATGTCGCTGACTGCCTCGAAGGCGGTGCAGCGGCGCCACTATGGGCCGATGCTTCCCGGCGTGGTTCATGCATTCTACGCCAACCCCTACCGCCCACCGTTCGGCGTGGACGCCGAACGCACGACTGAGGCATGCCTCGGGTATATCGAACAAACACTGTTTCGTACCGTCGCGCCGCCGGAGGATATCGCCGCGATCGTGGTCGAGCCGATCCAGGGCGAGGGCGGCTATGTCGTGCCGTCTGCCGGGTTTTTGTGCGGCTTGCGCCAGATCTGTGATCGATACGGCATCGTGCTGGTCTTCGACGAAGTGCAGAGCGGCATCGGGCGTACCGGCACGATGTGGGCGCACCAGCAGGATCAGCCGGTCGGTCGCTGTGGCCATTGTGCGGGGCAGCACTGCACACCCGACATCGTGGTTTCGGCGAAGGGGCTCGGGGGTGGGCTGCCGATCGGGGCGATCATCGCACGTCGGGCGCTGACCGAGCGCTGGACGCCGGGCGCGCACGGCAGCACCTACAGCGGCAATGCGCTCTCGTGCGCCGCCGCCAACGTGGTCCTCGATCTGGTGCGCGAGGAACTGGCCGACAATGCGCGCACGGTGGGCGCCCACCTGATGCGTGGCTTGGCGGCGCTCCAGCAGCGCTACCCGGTGATCGGCGATGTCCGCGGCCGTGGGCTGATGATCGGCATCGAGTTCGTGACAGACCGCGGCAGCCGCGCCCCCGACCACGATCTGGCCGAAGCCGTGATGCTCCAGGCATTCCGGCGCGGCGTGTTGCTGCTCACCTGCGGCGAATCGACCGTCAGGCTGTGTCCGCCGCTGGTGCTCACGACACCCCAGGCCGACGAGGCGCTCAACGTCCTCGAGGCGTCGATTCGCGCCGTGATCTGACGCACTCGCCCCCCGCGGTGTCGCGGGGGGCGCCCGGCTCACATCGTGGCAGCGGGCCGGCGCGAGAGCGCAATCCACGCGCCGAGCATGCCGCTCACCAGCGCCGCTGCCATGTTGATCGCCCCGATGCAGAAACCGACCAATGCGCCGATCGGCAGCAGCAGCGCGGCCACGTCGTCGGGCGACACCTCGAGCGTGTCGCTCTGGGCCAGCGCCTCGCGCAACACCTGCCGCAGCAGCTCCGGGTCGTTCTGTGCGATCAGCATCGAAATCACCGCAGCCAGCGTCGTGCCGATCAGCGCGCCGAGGCCGGCCAGGCCACCCGACAGCGCGCCTTGGCCAACCGACGCCGTGGCACCGCGCCAGCGCACACCGAGCACGCCCGCGCCCACACCACAGGCCAGTGCCCCCAGCGGGCCGCAACACAGCATGCCGATCAGCGGAACCAGCGAGAATGGTACGGCGATGACCAGTGCCACCATGAAGAACAACGCCCCTGCGCGCACGTCTCCAGCCATGCTGCTCCTCGTCTCTCCCGTCGCGATGCGCGATCACTGCGCCACATATCGCCATTATACCGGCAAGTGTGGCATCATCCAGCGTAGCGTGCAGCAGCGTACGGGCGAAGTTGGCGCGCAGGGGCACGATGCACATGCCTTACGGCATGCGCTCAGCCCCGCTGCAGATTCACCGCGCGTGGCCCACGCTCACCGGCGCTGACCACCAGCGTCACCATGTCACCCTCGCGCAGTGCGGGCACGAGCCGCTCGAACAGCGATGCATGCACGTAGACGTCGATAGCACCATCGACCAAGCGTGCGAACAAGAAGCGCCGCGACGCATCGATCCTGACGACCTGCGCGGCAGCTGGCCCCTCGGGCAAGCGATCGGAACCCACACGGCGCGGCATCGGCGCACGATCACGCTCCCAGCGCATGCGTGCTCCCGGCGCATCGTCGACGCGTGCCCGTGGTGGCATGGCATCGCCGTCTGGCATACGACCACGGCCAGTGACATCATGCGGGCAGACCTGCCCCGCCATGCTGGTGGTACCTTCCAGGCCCTTACGCTGGCGCCGTCGCAGCGGGCAACGCGTCGGGTCATTGCCAAACCCTTTCTGGGCGTAAAACTCCTGCTCGCCGGCGGTGAACACAAACGCCCCACCACAATCACGACACGGCATGGTTCGGTCCTCAAACGTCACGGTGCGTACCTCCTGAGATCAATGACACTCCGATGGGCCGCGGCTGGTCTGGCTGTACCTGGGATCACTTGGTGCAGCCAGCACCAGCATGGTTGATTCATGACAGGAACGGCGGGGCGACGGTGTGTGGATTCGCACACCACGCACCCACAGCGCCGCTGCGGCGATGCCAGAGCGACCGGGACACGGTCGGGCCAAGGCGAGCCCCCGGCGCCACACAGCCATCAGTCGGTCGCGAACGCTGGCCGGAACGCGTCGTGCCCCGGCCCGTACAACGTGGTCATCCAGGCCGCATAGTCGGCCGCGCGCGCCGGATCCGTCCACCAGCGAACACCAAGATAATCGGCGGCTTTCACGACGCCCAGCACCGTGTGGGCAATCTCTTCGGCAGTCATCGTGGGGCCAACCGGCAACAGCAGCGTCGCCGCCATGTGCGCACTGGTCGTACGGCAGTCATGCTGGCGCAGTGCGGCATAGTGCAGCGGCCGCAGCCAGGGCAGCCAATGGGCTGGTGTGTGTTCGGCGGCAACGTACGCCGCAAACGTCGCCGCATCGACGCCCTGCGGGATGCGCAGCGCGACGGCATGGGCCAGCGCCCCCGGCGCGGCAGCAGACAACAGCGGCACACCTGCGGCAGCGACGACGCCCGCGCACACCTCGGTGAGAACGGTACGGTGCCGCGTAGCGAATTCGCCGAGGCGCTGGAGCTGCGCCAGCGTCCGCCGTGCATCCGGGCGATCGCCTGGAGTATGCTGCGCACGCAGCGCCGCCGCCAGTGCCGCGTCGCGCACCACCAGCAGCGCCCCGGCCGTGTCGGGGTCGGCCGTGAGATGCAGGCCGTACAGGGTCAGTGGTGCATGCCCGACATCCGTGCACATGTCCGGTACGGTATCGCTGCAGTCCAGCCAGTGCGCAGCCGCAGCGCCGCCGACCCCACCGGTTGGCTGTGCCCAGATCACCGATGGCGGGACGCCGCCGCTGGTCAGCGGATCGGGTGCCAGCGTCGCGTCGAGTTGAAGAAAGCATGCGGTTGCGCCGATCCGCTTCACCGAATCGGCCAGCGATCGATTGGCGTTGGCCGGCATACCCACGAGGCTGTCCCGACCGACGCCTGCGGCCTGTAGCGCCAGTTCGCGGGCGCGCAGCACGCTGCGCACCAGCAGCACCGGCACCCCAAGGGTTTGCGACCAGGCCATCTCGGCCGTCTCGTGATCCGCGGCGCACGATTCCTGAATCACGGGCAATGCCAGGTGATCTGCGAGAGTCGGGCTGGCACGATAGCCGGCAGCCCGCACCGGCAGCCCGCCCAATGCGGCCACCGCACAAAATCCACCGATCCAACGCGTCGCCCATCGATTGGTCGTCATCATCGACTCCTTTCGTCGTCGTGAGCGGCATGTGCATGGACGACGCAGAAGCGCTCGTGCTCGCCGCTACCAAGCACCACCAGTTCGCCACGTTGGCGCAACTCGCCCAGCCAGCGCGTCACCGTCGAGCGCGTCGCGCTCACCGCCGTCGCCAGCATCGTGTGGGTCAGCCGCACGTCGATGCTCATACCGGCCTGGCACGGCACGCCGAACTGGGTCGCCAGCAACTGCAACAACGCCATCAGGCGCTGATCGATGAATGGCAGAGCCTGGGCTGCAGACCAGGCCTCCATCCAACGAATGCGGCGCACCAGCTGATCGCGCAACCGGGCTTCGTCGTCGATCTGCTGCCAGCTGCGGATGCTGACCGACGTTGTGGCATGTGCGACCCAGCGAATCGCACACCCGTCATCGGGATGGCCGAGCAGCACATGTCCCGGGCCGTACAGCCCAAGGAGTGCTTCGTGCCCATCGGGGTGCAGCATCCATTGCGCAACCACCCCACTCGTCGGCTCGAGCAGCTGATCGTGCGCCAGCGTGATCGGTGCGCCACGCGCATACGTTCGGCGCACTGCCGCATACCCCGGTCGTGGCACGGCAGCGCGCGGTCGCAGTGCGCCGATGCTGCCCAGCGTCTGGTGTACGACTGCCGGCGTGAGGACATCGGGCAGCACGGCGGCAGCGCCGGCAGCGTAGGCCAGCAGCGCCTGGGTCTGGTCACCGCTGCGGTTCCACGCCAGCCAGGGAATGCCACGCCGATGCCGCTGCCGGATGGGTTGCAGCGTGTGCATCTCGCCATCGAGGCAGACCATCAGCACGACATCGGGCTGCAACCCGACTGCGCCGCCAGCGTCGAGGCTGCGGGTGAGCGTCACCGCGATACCGTCGGCGAGCAGCGCCTCGGCCAGCGCGATCGGTGCTGCAGCCTGATACAAGAACACCAGATGCATCTGCTGCCCCCGGTCAGGCCCAGCGTGCCGCATGCAGCTCGGCGTCGCCGACATCGGCCATCGCTGCATGGATGCGCGTCTGTCGTGGCGGCGCGCCCGCCTCGAGAATGGCGATCACCGTCTCCAGCGGTGGGCAACCCGGTTCGCTGCAGCGCAGTTCGCTGACCATCACCACAGCGTCGTCGTCCAGGTCGAACTGGCCTCGCACCCAGGCTTTGATGCGCGCCGCCGCCGCGCCCGTCGGGCGCTGGCCAGACATCCCCCGAATCATCGTGGCTCCTCTCTGGCATCCTCATAGGCATCATTCGTCGGGCGATGCCAGATGTGTATGTATCGCGAGCAGGTCGTGGCCGGCAGCATGCGCCGCATCACACCATGGATCCGCAGGCGCCGGGCCACTGGCTGCGGCCAGCTCGCGGCGCCAGATCTCCTGAACCGGCTGGAAGCCCATGCGTCGGTAGCACTGCCGCGCCGCATGGTTTGCCGCGGTGACGTACAGCTGGACGCGTTCATAGTGGCGCTCCTGTGCCCAGGCGATCGCCGCGGCGACCAGCCGATCGGCGATGCCACGACCACGTGCTTCCGGCACGACATACAGCGCGAGGATCTCGGCCCACTGACGATGGCGAAACAACGGCGAGTCGCGATGGCCGCCGACGATGAGCAGCCCGGTCACCGCGACACCATCGTCGCTGAGCAGCGCAGCACCATGCGCATGGCTCCACATCTGCCCGAGATGGTCATCGAGGACGCGCTGCCAGTCATCGCCGAGCGCAAAGCGCGAGTCGAGCGTGGCATTGAATGCGTGTAGTGCAGCGAACAGCGCGTGGATGGCCGCGCGATCGGCGTGCGTGGCGTGGCGGATGACCGTGGTCGGCAGATGATCGATCATCGCTGGCCTCCACGTGGTGCGCGCAGCGGGCGGGGCGCACAGCAGGCGCAGCCGTGCTGGTGTGGCCGTGGTACGCGACCATACACCGGCGCCGGCGTCGGCGCGACACGGCGCGGTGAGCTGGCGGCTGTCGGCACGCGGACGCAGCGGCCGGCACAGTGTGGGCACTCGACAGCGTCGTCGGCCAGCGCCATCGGGCGCAATGCCTCGATGAGCACTTCGCAGGCGGGGCAGGCATAGTGGTACAACGGCATCGATCATCTCCCTTCATGTCGCGGGGTATCAGCGGGGTGACAGCGCCACCGCAATCGCGCCGCGCTCGCCGGCGAGTGCCAGTGACTGATCATCGGGCGACCACGCCAGCCGGGTGACGGCCGCAGGGCACCGCAGCGTGGCGATGGGGCGGGTGCTGCGGCCCACATGCCACAGCGCCACCATGCCATCGGCACATGCCGACGCCAGCACCGCATCGCGCCGGCGAAATGCCAGCGCCGTGATCTGCCCCCCGTGGCCACGCAGCTCGATCGGTCGCGTACCCTCGGGACCGCGCCCGGCACAATCCCAGACGGTGATGGTATCGCCGCCGCCGGTCGCCAGGTAGCGGCTGGTGCTGTCCCATGACAACTCGCGCACCTTGGCGGGATAGCCATACATCTGCAAATCCTGGCCGGTGCGCGTCAACCAGAAATGCACCGTCGCGTCCTGATCGCCGGTAGCGATGGAACGCCCATCGGGGCTCCACGCGATCACCAGCGTCGATCCACGCCACTGGTATCGGGCAATCGGATCATCTGCGCCGATGTGGCGCAGCGTCAGGCCGCCATAGGTCGCCACCGCCAGCACGCGCGCATCTTCGGCATGCGCACCACGCAGCGGCTGCGCGCCCGCCGGCAGCCACGCCAGGTCGGCGATGGTGCTGGCGTGGTCGCGTAACTCCTGCAGCAGCTGGCCGGCTTCGTCCCACAGCCGCAGGACGCGGCCAGCCCCGCTGGCCAGCACGCTCGGCCGCGCCACTGCCACCGGCCGCGTTGCAGCATGGCGACCGCGCGCGACGCCCGCGGCGCCGACGGCCATCGGCGGGCTCCAGGCCATCCGCTCGACCCAGGCGGCACCGCCGTGCAGCGTGGCGCGCAGTGATCCGTCATCGGCATTCCACCAGCGCAGCTGACCATCCTGACCACCGCTCACGAGCAGCGCCGAATCCGGATGCCAGGCGATCGTCAGGGTGCCAAAGCCGTGCCCCGGCAGCGTGTGTCGCCGGACACCATCCGCGCCGTACAGCGAGATCGGCCCATCGCCGCCGGCGGCAGCCAGCTGCCGCCCATCGGGCGACCAGTACAGCGCCACGATGTGATGCCCGTCCATGTCGACCTGCCAGCGGGTCGCGAGCGCGGGCGTCGCTGAGGTGCGCTGCATGCCTCACCCCGCGACCAGGCAAGCGCGAAACGCGGTGTCGAGCGCGGTACGATCGAGATTGCGGCCGATGAAGATCAACTTGTTGATGCGCGGCTCATCACCCCATGGCCGGTCGGGTTGGCCGTCGAACAACATGTGAACTCCCTGAAACACGAAGCGCCGCGCCTCGTTGTGGATGCTCAGCACGCCTTTCATGCGGAAGATGTCGGTCCCCTGCGTGCGCAGCAATGCGCTCAGCCATTCGTTCAGCCGCTTCACATCGAGATCGCCGTGCGCCACGATACCCACCGAGGTGACGTCGTCGTCGTGCTCGTGATCGGGTTTGAACACACGCGTCGCCACAGGCTCGACGACCGCCGCGCCGTCGTGGAGTGCCGCGTCAAATTCGCCGGGCCGGTGTTCGGTGAAGATGGCGTATTGCCCGGATCGCTCGATGACGACGGGAAACTGCATGGCATTCGTGGCAGCGAGCTCGAGCTGGTACAGGTGTGCGCCCGGCACCAACGGCTCGCCCGGCGCACGCAGTTGCGGCTCATCCGAGAATGCCAGCACCACCGGCATCACGCCAGCCTCGAGCGCTGCGGCATCGGCCACCTCCACCTCCAACGGCTGCACCACGATGTCCATCGTGGGATCCGGCCCCGGCTGCACCACATAGCTGTAGGTCCCAGCCGTCAGATCAAAGACCTGCGCCTCTTCGAATGGGTACTCCGGCTCCATGAACTGCGGGTCGATCTCCATCGCTCGTGTCAGATTGAAGCCACCCACGTCGAGCACCAGGCTCAGATCCACGGCGGCATCGCGTGCGCGTATCAGCCGTGCAGCGGCGTTCATGCCACGAATGCGTGCCTCCAGCAGCGCCAGCGCCGCCTCGTCGACCAGGTCGATCTTGTTGATGATGATGACATCGGCGAAGGCAATCTGTTCGCGTGCCTCCGGCGCGTCGTCGATGTGCTCGACAATGTGCCGCGCATCGACCAGCGTCACGATCCCGTCGAGCCGCAGCCGCCCTTGCATCTCGTCGTCGACGAAGAATGTCTGTGCCACCGGCCCCGGATCCGCCAGGCCGGTCGTCTCGATCAGAATCGCGTCGAACCGGTCGCGCCGCCGCATCAGCGTGCCCAGAATGCGGATCAGGTCGCCGCGTACGGTGCAACAGATGCAGCCGTTGTTCATCTCGAAGATCTCTTCTTCGGCGTTGATCACCAGATCGTTGTCGATGCCGATCTCGCCAAATTCGTTCTCGATGACGGCGATCCGCCAGCCGTGCTGCTCGGTCAGAATGCGGTTCAACAGGGTCGTCTTCCCGGCACCGAGAAAGCCCGTCAGGACGGTCACCGGGACACGCTCGTCGCGCTGTGCTGTGGTCATCGTGCGTTGTCTCCTCGTTCTGATAGTCACTATCAAACACGGCTTTTATGATAGTGGCTATCATGAACGCTGTCAAGTCGGGCTTTGATCGGCGGCGGGCGGGGGGGCGCACCGGGGCAATTCGAGCCAGAGAGATCGCGGGCGCGGGCCAGCACACGGTTGCAGCACGCCCGAAGCCGACCACGACGTAGCCACACGGCGCCAGAGCCAGGCAGCGCCGCGCCACAATTCCGGCTCCGAGCGCGAGCATGCTGCGGAGGTTCGGGGCGACACCGAGCACGGAGCCAGACGGCACAGCTGCTGCAGCGTTGGTTGGCCGGAGCGCCAGCACCGCCCCGTGATCCCGTGATCCCGGTCAGCGCCGCATCGCGTATACTGGCGGCACCGCGCTGTCACAGCGGCACGACCGGCCAGGCCGGCGACGGTCGGATGACCGACCAGGCCGGTTCGACGGCCCCGACATCGATTCGACGCCGGTCACCGCCGAGCATTGCCAGAGAAGGACCCAGGATGTATCAGCAGATCAGCGGCACCGACCTGATGGTCTCGCGCATCGTCTATGGATGCATGACGCTCCCTGTCGATCCGCGTGCAGCCTTGAACGCACTGCGAGCCGCACTCGACTGCGGCATCACCATGTTCGACCATGCCGATGTCTATCAACGAGGTGCCGCCGAGGCGATGTTCGCCGCAATCTGGCGCGACGAGCCCGGCTTGCGCCAACGCATCGTGCTGCAATCGAAGTGCGGCATCCGCCAGGCCGGGGACCCCACGGCGCAGGATCCCAAGCGCTACGATCTCAGCCGCGAGCACATTCTGCGGGCAGTCGAGGGCAGCCTGCAGCGCCTCGCGACCGACTATCTGGACATTCTGGTGTTGCACCGGCCCGATGCACTGGTCGAGCCCGACGAAGTCGCCGAGGCATTCACCCGGCTCACCGCCGCCGGCAAGGTGCGCTACTTCGGCGTGAGCAATCACAACGGTGCGCAGATCGAATTGCTGCGACGGGCCATCGGCGCACCGTTGATCGTCAATCAGCTGCAGTTCAGCGTGCTCCACAGTCATCTGGTGAATGCCGGCATCATCACCAACCAGAACGATCCACCACATGCCGTCCGTGGCGACGGAACGCTGGAATATTGCCGAGCGCATGACATCACCATCCAGGCCTGGAGCCCGCTGGCGCGTGGCCAGGTGAGCGGCCACCTGCCGGCAGACGCCGACGAGCGGACCCGCCGGACCGCCGCGCTGGTCGCCGAGCTGGCAGCGCAGCATCGCGTAGCCCCCGAGGCGATCGTGCTGGCATGGGTGCTGCGCCACCCCGCGCGCATGCAGGCGGTGATCGGCACGACCGATCCGGCGCGCATCGCGGCATGCGTCGCCGCGCTGGGAGTCACGCTGAGCCGCGAGGAGTGGTATCGGCTCTTCACTACCGGGCGCGGCGTCGAGATTCGTTGACAGATCGTGGGGAATGGAATGCCATCAGTGCCACGCTTCGCCGGCTACTTGTTAGATCTCGATGGCACCGTCTATCTGAGTGGCGTGGCGCTACCGGGTGCCGTCGCAGCGATTCAGCAACTGCGCGCCGAGGGGCGGCGGGTGCTGTTCGTGTCGAACAACCCGACACACACCCCCGCCGAGTATGCGGCGCGCCTGACGCGTCTCGGCATCGCCGTACCCGAAGCAGCGATCCTCAACTCGGCCCAGGTCCTGATCGAGTGGCTCGATCAGCAGCAGCCGGGCGCGCGGGTCTATGCCATCGGCGAAGCACCGTTGCAGCACGGGCTCGATGCCGCCGGCTTCGTCCGTGCGACCGATCCGCGCGCCACCGATGTCGTGGTCGCATCGTTCGATCGCGAGTTCAGCTACCGCAAGTTGCAGTTCGCGTTCGATGCGCTGCGCGCCGGCGCGCGGCTGATCGCCACCAATGGCGATCGGTACTGCCCGGTGCCGGGTGGCGGCGAACCCGACGCCGCGGCGATCATCGCGGCGATCAGTGCCTGCACCGGCATCGCCTGCGAGCAGATTGTCGGCAAGCCATCGCCGATCATGGCGCGTGCGGCGCTGGCGCGCATCGGCCTCGAGCCAGCCGCGTGCCTGATGGTCGGCGACCGACTCGAGACGGATGTTGCGATGGGGCGTGGCGCCGGCATGGCGACGGCCTTGACGCTCACCGGGGCAACCAGCCGCGCCGAGGCGTTGCGCACGCCCGACGCCGCCGACTTTTGCATCGACACGCTGGCCGATCTGGTGCGATGACGCACTGCCATCACGATGGAGGCACCACCTGATGCGACTCTCACGCTGGTTTGGGATGACCTTGCGCGAGCCGCCCGCCGGCATCGATGCGCCGGGCCAACAGTGGCTGGTTCGTGCGGGCTACGTTCGTCAATCGGGGCCAGGACTGTTCAGCCTGCTCCCGCTGGGTTTGACCACGATGCAGCGCCTCGAAGCCCGGTTGCGCCAGATGATGCAGGCACTCGGTGGCCAGGAACTCCTGATGCCGATGGTTCAGCCTGCCGAACGCTGGCGCACCAGCGGCCGCTCCGATCAGCATGGCGCCGAGCTGGTGCGCGTTCGCGATCGTCGTGAGCGTGATGTCGCTCCGGCTCTGACCCACGAGGAGCTCGCGGCCACGCTGTGTGCCGGCGAAGTGCGGTCGTATCGGCAATTGCCGCGTCTGATCTACCAGATCCAGACGACATTCCGCGACGACGCCCGACCACGTGCTGGTCTGGCCGGAACACGCGCACACACGCGGGTCGACGCATACAGCGTTGACGCAGACGACGATGGGCGTGACCGTCAGTACCAGGCGCATCAGCAGGCCTTTCAGGCGTTGTTCGCCACGTGCGGCCTGCCGGTGCGCCGGGCTGCTGCGGCTGGTGGCGTGATGGGCGATGGCGATGCCAGGACATTCGTCTACCTCATGCCGGGCGGCGACGAGACGCTGGCGTGCTGCTCGGCATGCGGTGCCGCAGCACTGCACCAGGTTGCGCGCTTCGCCCGGCCCGCGATTGCTGCCGAGCCAGCGTTGCCGCTCGAGCGCGTCGCGACGCCCGCGTCGACCACCATCGATGCGCTGTGTGCCACGCTTGACATCCCGCGGTCACGCACCGCCAAGGTGGTCATGCTGATGGCCCGGTTCCCTGCTGCGACGCCGGACGAGCGCTTTGTGATGGCACTGGTGCGCGGCGACATGGATGTGAACGAATCGCGGCTGTGCCGCGTGATCGGTGCGGCCGCACTACGCCCGGCGACCGGCGACGACATCGCGCGGAGCGGCGCAGTGCCAGGCTACGCGACGCCGATCGGGCTGCGCGATCTGCTGCTGGTCGCCGACGAGACGCTGGCGGCATCGCCGAATCTGGTCGTCGGCGCCAACGAAGTGGGATATCACCTGCGCAATTTCAACATCCCCCGCGACGCACAGCCGACCTGGATCGCCGATATTGCGGCGGTGGCCGATGGGTACTTCTGCAACGACTGCGGTGCACCACTGCAACTGGTGCGCGGCATCGAGCTGGCGACCGTCGCCAGGCTCACAGCGCATGC
Organism: uncultured Chloroflexota bacterium; assembly: GCA_903871975.1. Lineage (GTDB taxonomy): Bacteria > Chloroflexota > Chloroflexia > Chloroflexales > Roseiflexaceae > CAIQIY01. The sequence continues at coordinate 14,267 of CAIQIY010000420.1, forward strand.
CACCACGACGCTTGGTGCCACCTTCCTCGATGCCAACGGCCGGACGAGCCCGGTGCTCATGGGCGCCTACGGCATCAGCATCGAGCGCATGCTGGCATGCATCGCCGAGGAGCACCACGACGCGCGCGGCCTGTGCTGGCCGATCAGCGTGGCACCGTTTCAGGTCCATATGATCGCGCTGGCCGGCAAGAACCCGCTGGTGCCCGCCGTCGTGGAGCAGGTGCTGGCCGAGCTCGAGGCGGCCGGCATCGCAGTGCTGGTCGACGATCGCGATGAGCGCGCGGGCGCCAAGTTCGCCGATGCCGACATGATCGGCGTGCCGCTGCGGCTGACGGTGAGCGCCAATACGCTGGCGGCAGACGCTGTCGAGCTGAAGCGCCGTGATCGCACCGACGCGATGATCGTCCCGCGTGCTGCCGTGGTGTCGACGGTACGCGAACAGATCGATGTGCTGCTCGCCGAATGCGCCGGCCGGATCAGCACGTCGCACTGATCCGATCGAGCGTGGCGACACACCACGCATAGGTGCGCGGGTCGTCATCACGGCACGGCGCGAAGTACAGCGCCGCATAGCCGGTGTAGAGCGCGATGACCAGCGGATCGATGGCGAGCTGCGCCAGCGCCCTCTCCCGCACGTCAGCGCCCATGCCATCGACCAGCGCGAGAAACTGCGCCGCCGTCACCTGGTCGAGTCGCGGATCGCCGACGATGGTGCTGTAGCCCCAGTCGCCTACGGCATGGATCCGCGCCTGGCCGTCGACAAACACATTGCCGGGGAAGTAATCGCCATGGACCAGTGCGCGCGGGACACTGCCGAGCGCGTCGGCGATGTGACGCTCGAACCAACGCAGCAATGCCGGGAGCCGCGGTACGTCGTGCAGGAGCCACGCGCGACTGCGCGTCAGCGTCGACTCCAGCCGCGCCATGAGGTAGTCGGGCCACTGGTCGCAGCGGATCGCTGCATCGCTGTCGAGCAACTCGCCGTACGGCGCGTCGGGGAAGCGGACGCTCCCGATCTGCTCGGCGACCTGCTGGTAGCTGGCGAGCGCGCTGAGCCGGGCTGTCGGCGTGAGCCCGGGCCAGGCCGTCGCCAGATCGGTGCCGGCCAGCCGTCGCTCGATGGTGGCGGGCCGGCCCGCGAGCTGCCCGCGCGCGATGACCTGTGGCACGCCGAATGGTGCGCCGGCGGCGGCGATGCGCTCGCACAATACGGCGCGCGCCGCGACATATGCGTCGGTGATGCCCGGGTGATACTGCCGCAGCACGTGGTGTTCATCGAGGGCGTAGACTGCCGACTCGCTGCCACGACCGAGCAGCACCGTGGGGTGGTCATCGAATGGCCAGCGATCCGGTAGCGTCATCGGGTGAGCCTCGGGCGGGCGCGATCAGACGTGGCAGCAGTATAGTGCACCCGGGCGGTCGACGCGCGGGCGCGATGGCATGGGCCAGGGCTGATGCCGCCCCCCCCCAGAGCTGATTGGTGCCCTGCCACGACCGGGCGGTGTTGCGGTATGATCGGCGAATCTCCGGCGATCCGGCGGGATGATCGGCACGTGCGACAGGAGATACCGTGAGACACGACTGGTTCTCGGGGCATGCGGCGGCCTACGCGGCAGCGCGCCCGCGGTACCCCGCCGCGCTGTTCGACGTGGTAGCTGCCCATGCGCCGGCGCGGCGCTGCGCCTGGGACTGCGCCACCGGCAATGGGCAGATCGCGGCGGGGCTGGCACCGTACTTCGACGTCGTCGAAGCCTCTGATGCGAGTGCCGCGCAGATCGCGGCCGCGCCGATACTCCCGGGGGTGCGCTATCGCGTTGAGCCAGCCGAGCAGACCAGCTACGCCGCCGCGAGCTTCGATGCAATCGTGGTCGCGCAGGCGCTCCATTGGTTCGACATTCCCCGCTTCACCGACGAGCTGTGCCGCATCGCGGCGCCCGGTGCCGTGTTCGTCGCCTGTGGCTATGCCTGGTTCGAGGTCGATCCGGCGTTCGATGCGGCATTCGCCGCTGGCCTCGGTCGGTCGATCGCACCATTCTGGGCGCCACAGAACCAGCTGCTCTGGCGAGGCTATCGCGACATCGCGCTCCCGATCGTGCCGATCACCACAGCCCCGCTGGCGATCATCGTGGACTGGACCTGGCAGCAACTCATGGCATACGTGTGGTCGTGGTCGGCGGTGCAGCGGGCAATAGCCGCCGACCATGGCCCCACGCTCGACGCGGCTGCCGGCCAGCTGGCCGACCTGTGGGGCGATCGCGCCAGCGTCCGCCGGGTCACGATGCCGCTGAGCGTCATCGCCGGACACGTGCTTCCATTCGCGCAGACCTTGAAAGGCACTCCATGACCCACGCCACCATCACCCATCAGGCCGAGCCGTGCAATCGCGAACCAGCACGCTGTGCCGGCGACGACATCACCCCGCTGGAGCAGGTGTTCCTGCGCAACAATCACCCGGCGCCGACGCTCGCGCCCGACACCTGGCAGTTGCGGATCGACGGCCTGGTCGCGCGCGCGCTGACCCTGGACTACGGTGCGCTACGACGCTACCCGCTGCACTACGTGGCCAGTGTCCTCGAGTGTGCCGGCAATCACCGTGCAGCCTTCGCTGCTGCCGGGCAGCCGGCCGATGGCGTGCCATGGCGCGGCGGTGCCGTCGCAAACGTCATCTGGGGTGGCGTCGCGGTCGCCGATCTGTTCGACGACGCCGGTGTTGCGGCGGCGGCGTTGCAGGCCGAATGCCACAGCGGTGCCGATTTCGCCCGCGGCGTCGAGGTTGCTGCGTTGCGCGAGCAGGGCATGCTGGCACTGTATGCCAATGGCGTACCCCTGCCGGCCCACCTCGGCGGCCCGGTGCGCCTGGTCGTGCCCGGCTGGTATGCGATCAACGCCGTCAAGTGGCTCAGCCGCATGACCGTGATCGATCACGAATCGGCCAGCCCATACAACCAGCAGAGCTATGTGTTGTATGACGAAACCGGCACGCCATACGGCAAAGTTCGCGAGCTCCAGGTGAAATCGTTGATCACCAGCCAGCATCATCGGGCCGGCTGGCAAGACATCCGCGGCGTCGCGTGGTCTGATGGCAGCCCCATCCGTCGCGTGTCGGTCGCGATCGACGATGAGCCCTGGCGCGACGCGCTGCTGCATGCACCGGCGGGGCGCTACGCCTGGCGTGGCTGGTCATTGCGCGTCGCCATCGGTCCCGGGCGTCATCGGTTGCGCTGCCGTGCGACCGACGCTGCTGGCCGGACGCAACCCGATCGGGCGCGCAGCAATCTCAGGGGCTACCTGATGAATGCCTGCGTGTCGTACGACATCGACGTGCGTTGAGCTGCCGCACGACGTGGTATCGGGCTCAGCGATGGCGTGACGCAGTGTCGCGGAGTTGGCGATACAGTTCGAGCACTCGGGGCGCCACGACCACCTCGCTGAAGCGTCGCTCGGCGGTCCTTCGTGCTGCGGCGCCGAGCGCGGCACGTTCGGCCGGGGCATCGAGCAGCTGCCGCAACCGCGTGGCAACCCCTGCCGTCGTCACGGCCAGTGCGCCGTCGTGGCCATCGCGGATGATGTCGCGGGTCCCACCGGTCGGCATCGCCAGGATCGCCGCGCCGCAGGCGCCGGCCTCGAGCAGGGTGCGGCTGAGCGGTTCGCCCCACGTCGAGGGATAGAGGAACAGGGCACACGTGGCGCTCAGGCGCAGGATCTCGTCGTGGTCGATCCAGCCGGTGAAGTGGGCGTCGATGCCCAGGCGTGCGAACCCGGCGGCGAGCACTGGCTGCAAGGCGCCATCGCCGGCGATGATCAATCGCGGCAGCGGCTGCTCTGGCGCGGTCGCGCGCAGCCGTGCCATGATATCGAGCAGCAGGTCGGCGCCTTTGTTGCGTTCGAGTTTCCCGACGAACAGCAGCGCGTCGCGGGCATCGAGCGTAGCCGGCTGGGCGATGACCGCATCGAGCGCCGGCAGGTCGACGAAATTGGAGATGCGGTGCAGGCGTTCGGCGGGCACCAGTGGCGCGAGGCGCGCAGCAATGTACTCGCTGACGGCGATCACCGCATCGGCCGCCCGCAGCGCCGCGCGACGGCGTGCCAGGTGGCCGAGCAGATATGGGATGGCGGCGCACGCCAGCACACCGCGCAGCGGC
>CAIQIY010000421.1 GCA_903871975.1 uncultured Chloroflexota bacterium
AACATCACTTCGGGCGGCAGCACGCGAAACACGATCAACGACCAGTAGACGATGAACCCAATGTCAATCACCCAGATGATTGCCTTCTCGCGCGCTGTGAGCATGCCCGACCCCTGTCGCTGTACGATGTGCCACGCGTGGCGGAGCGGTGCGGGCCGACAACGCGGCCGGCGCTACCAGCGGGCGCGCGACGACGGCGCGTCACGCACCACCATCGAGCGCCCTGGAGCTGGCACATCAGCGATCGTTGTGGGCAGCCACGATCACGACCGACGGCGTGAACCGTCGGTCGCGACGCCCTGGAGCCACGCCGACGGGCTAGCTGACCACCTGGTCGACCACCTCGATCGCCTCGCGGCCACCGTAGATCGTCCACCACGGCTGTGCGCCCTGCGCCAGCACCTCGTTGAGCAGCGTGATATTGCGCACGCCACGATCGAGCAGCCAAGCCTCGAAGGCAGCGGCACCCTCGCGCGCATAGACGGGAATGCCGTCCTGCCACGTCGCCCGACCGCACAGCACCCCCGAGAATGCCGTCCCCGCCTCGGCCGCCAGCTCGAGGCTCTCGCGGAACACCTCGTCGCTGACGCCCGCGCTCAGGTAGATGAACGGCTTGCGGGCCACGCTCGCCGCATCGCGGAAGTGCTGCATCGCCTCGGCACGGCTGTAGACTGCCTCGCCGCCGAATGCGCGCATCCCGGAGACATAGCGCACGTTCACCGGAATCTCGACCTTGAGGATGTCGACGCCATAGCGCGGCCGGCTGAACTCTTCCATCGCCATGCGCACGTACTCGGGCTTGGCGCGAGCAAACGCGGCGCCCTTCTCGTCGCCGAGCTCATCGTTGTAGGTGATCGGCTCGAGGAAGAACGGCACGTCGACGGCCGCACATTCGGCGCCGATGCGCTCGATGAAGGCGTGCTTGACCTCGTTGATCGCGGCGTCGTCGACCGGGTTGTAGTACAGCAGGATCTTGATGCCGTCGGCACCCGCATCAACCAGGCGGCGGACACTCCAGTGCGACAGCAGATCCGGCATGCGACCCTTCACCGTCACATCGTAGCCGGTCTTCTCGTAGGCCAGCAGCGCCCCAGTGCCTGGCGCACGCTCCTCGAGTGCCCCCAGGCCAAACTCCGGGTCCATCAGGATCGCGCTGGCATGACGCGTCAGCACACGCGTCACCAGCCCCTTGAACTCCGCCAGGTCGTCGGCCGAAGCCGTACCGCCCTCACCGCGCTGCTTCGCGATCGCCTTCTGCAGCGAGCCACGTTGATCCATCGCCGCCGCGGCGATGATGCCACGCGCATCGGCACACGTCGACAACCGCGTGAACTTCCCCTTCGTGATCTGCACCGTGGACATGTCTGCTCCTGCACCATCGTGCATCCGCGCGACGGCATCACCATCGCGCTGTCTATTCACACCGAAACGAATACCGCAAACGACACCGAGATGATCGCGGCGGCGACCACCAAGCCAGCGATGACCTGCAGCGTCGTGTGGTTGCGGGTACGCACGCGCGCCCAGCCGACCGCCAGCGCGCACAGCCACAGCAGTGCCCCGAGCATCGCCGAATACAACA
>CAIQIY010000422.1 GCA_903871975.1 uncultured Chloroflexota bacterium
CACCGGCATCGTCGCGCCGAGCACATTGGTGAACAGCAAGGCCGTCGCTGCACCGACGTGCGACGTCGCCGCAGCGATCTCGAACTGCGGGTCTACCGCACGTGTGACGACGCGCAGCATGCCACGGCGGCGTGCCTGCTCGAGCACACCGCGCATGCTCTGATCATCGGCCATCAGCCGTGCCCCCTTCACGAATCACGTCGAGGCTGCGCCGCGAGCCACGCCATCGTCCGGCTCGCCAGACGGTCGAGCGCGACCACCGCCTGGGCCACATGCTCCTCGCGCGTGTCCTCGAGCGGTGTATGCGACAGCCCGCGCAGGCTCTGGACGAACAGCATCACCGTGGGGATGCCGGCCCGCGCCATCGCCGAGGCGTCGTGCAGCGGGCCACTGGGCAAGTGGTGCACCGCACCTGCGACCTCGCGCACCGCCTCGTCGGCCAATGCGATCAGCTCGGGGTGAAACGGGATCGGCTCGATGTGCCAGATGCGCTCCCACGCGACGCTGATGCGCTCGTCGGCGGCGAAGCGCGCCGCCGCGGCCTGGGCTTCGGCGAGCAATGCTGCCAGCCCGGCGGCATCGATGTGCCGCTGATCCAGGAGCTGCTCGGCTGTCTCGACGACGGCGGTGACGATGCCGGGGCGCGTGATGACGCTGCCGGACGTGCACACACCACCGCCACCGACGCGGGCAGCGATGTGGCGGAGCTCCAGCGCCAGCCGTGCCGCACCGGCGAGCGCATCGTGCCGCCGGTCCATCGGCGTCGAGCCCGCGTGCGCCGCCTGGCCACGCCACGTGATGCGATGGCGTTCGACGCCGAAGGTGCCGAGCACGACCCCCAGCGGGAGATCGAGGCTCTCGAGTACTGGTCCTTGTTCGATGTGCAGCTCCAGATAGGCCGCGGCCGTGTCGAGCTGCCGCCGCGCCTCGGGCATGCGCGCGACATCGATGCCATATTGGCGCAGTGCGTCCGGCATCATGGTGCCGTCGCGGTCGCGCAGCGCCGCCAGATCGGCCGGCACCAGGCTCCCGGCACAAGCACCCGAGCCGACCAGGCTGCGGCCGAAGCGCGCGCCCTCCTCGTCGGCCCAGTCGACCAGCCGCAGCGTCACCGGCGGCTGGCCCGCGGCGGCGACGCGTCGCAACACCTCGAGCCCGGCGAGCGTGTCGAGCGCACCGTCGAGCCAGCCACCATTCGGCACCGAATCGAGGTGGCCGCCGATCACCAGCGCCTGCGGCGTGGCGCCGTGCAGCGTGGCCCACAGGTTGCCGGCGGCGTCGAGCTCGACCTCGACGGGGAGTTCGGCGAGTTTCGCGCTCAGCCACGCACGTGCCCGCGCCCACGTCGGTGTCCAGGCGACACGCTGCGCGCCATGCTCGTCGCTGGTCAGCGCGGCGAGTTCACGCAGTTCGGCGATGGTCCGGTCGGGCTGTACGGCACCAGCAGTCATGGATCCCTCCGGTGTGTGTCGGTGTGTCCATGGCGCACGATGCCCCGGACGATGGCGCAATTCTAGCATGTGCCGTCGCGCTCACGGTCGTTCCAGCATGGCGGCGAGCTCGGCGAGCCAGTGCTGTAGGCCGACATCGTCGGGGGGCCGCGCAAACGCCTGCTGCACGGCCGACAGCCCGGCGGCGGCCAGCAGGCGCTTCTCGTTGAGCTGCCAGCTGCCACGCGCACAGAGCCGCGCATGGGCTTCCTCGAGCGCCGCGCGCGCTGCCTGACCGAGGGTGGCGACCAGATCGCCGCGTGCCGCGTGGGCCCGCGCGAAGCCGAGGCTGAAGTCACGGTGGAACCGCCAGCGTGCCGGTGCTGCAGCCATCAGCGCCGGCGGAAACGGCCCGGCAGGCGGGACGTGGCCGCCGAGCAACCGGCACAGCGCCAGTTCGGCTACCAGGCTGTAGGTCGGAATCCCGGCGAGATACCCCAGCAAGCCATCGACCTCATATTCGCCGACGGCCGCCCGCGCCTGCCAGGCCTCGACGACGTCGAGGTCGCGTAGCAACACATCGATGCGTGTGTCGTCGAGCGCGAGCCACGCACCGCCGTTCATCACGCGCCCCCAGGATCCCGGCGGATACACCGGGCCCAGCGTCGCCAGGGCCGTCAGATCGATGCTGCCGCGGTAGTACACGCCCAGGTCCCAGTCGCTGTCGGCGTCGTGCAGCCCCTGGGCGCGCGAGCCGCCCAGCACGACCGCTTGTGCCCCCGGCAGCGCGGCCAGCTGCGCGGCCAACGCGGCGATCGCCGGGGGTAGCTCAGCTGGTGGCATGGCTGCCCCGCAGGCCTTCGGCGGACGCTCGACAGCTGCGATCATCCTGGCACGTCGCCGACCGTGCCGTGGCGCCGCGCCACGCGCTGCCATGCGGTATGATGCGCGGACCAGCAGATTGACCAGTCAGAGCGGAGAGGCGGCAGTCATGCGTGATCGAGCGATGAATCAGCCACAGGTTGCCGTCGGCGGCGGTATCCTCGCGGGCACCATCGAACCTGGCACGACCGTGCAGAGCTTCAAGGGGATTCCGTTTGCTGCACCGCCGCTCGGCGAGTTGCGCTGGCGGCCGCCACAACCGGCACCGGCGTGGCGTGGTGTGCGCCAGGCCACGATGTTCGGCCGGCGAGCGCTGCAGCGACGGGTGTTCGACGACATGGTGTTTCGGTCGCGCGGTATGAGCGAGGATTGCCTGTATCTGAACGTGTGGGCGCCGATCGGGGCGCGCGCGGCGCCGGTGCTGATGTATGTGCACGGGGGTGGCAATGTCGCCGGCGATGGATCGGAGCCACGCTACGATGGCACCAGCCTGGCCCGCCGCGGCATCATCGTGGTCACCGTCAACTACCGGCTGAATGTCTTCGGCTTCTTCGCCCATCCCGAGCTGACGCGCGAGTCGCCGCAGCAGGCGTCGGGGAACTATGGCTACCTCGATCTCGTCGCGGCCCTGCAGTGGATCACCGAGAACATCGCGGCGTTCGGCGGCGATCCGGCACGCGTCACGATCGCCGGCGAATCGGCCGGCTCGATCGCCGTGAGCGCATTGTTGGCGGCACCGCTGGCACAGCCGCACATCGCCGGTGCCATCGGCTCGAGCGGATCGCTGCTCGGCGCATTGCCGCCGCAGCCGCTGGCCGATGCCGAACATGCCGGCAGCACACTGGCCACGACCCTCGGCGTGTCGTCGCTGGCACAGCTGCGGGCGCTGCCGGCACGCCAGCTGCTGCATGCCACCCGCAGCTATGCACCACCACAGTTCTGTGGCACGATCGATGGCTGGTTTTTGCCGCAGGCGCCGTTGGCCTGCTACCTCGCCGGCGCACAGGCGCGCGTGCCGCTCCTGGTGGGCTGGAACTCGGCCGAGGCGCCGTTCGCCGCCCTGCTCGGCCGGCGCACGCCGACTGCAGCCGCCTATCGGCGCACGGTGCGGCAGCGCTTCGGCGCGTTGGCACCCGATGTGCTCCAGCATTACCCGGCACCCGACGACGCAGCCGTCATCGATGCCGCGACCGATCTCGCCAGCGATCTGTTCATCGGCTATAGCACCTGGACGTGGGCCAGCATCCATGCCCAGACGTCTGGCCGGCCGGTGTATCGGTATCGCTATGCCCACCCCCGGCCGCCGGCCCACCCCGCGTCCGCGACGGACGCCGCTGGCGCGCAGCATCCACCCGCGCGCGGTGCCGTGCACTCCGCCGACATCGAGTACTTCATGGGTACGCTGGACACCAACCCCGTCTATGCCTGGGGATCGGCCGATGCCGCGCTCTCGCAGATCATGCAGCAGTACTATGTCAACTTTGTCGCGACCGGTGACCCGAACGGTGCCGGGCTGACGGCATGGCCGCCGGCGCGACCCGACGACGGCGACCGCTGGCTGCAGCTCGACGTCGTCTGTGCGCTGCAGCCGGAACGGCACCAGGCACGTTACCGGCTGCTCGACACGCTGATCGGCGCCACACTGGCACGCTGAACGCAGCGCGCAGCGCTGCATCAGGCCAGGACCGGTTCGCGCCACACCGGCGCGCCGGGGGTCAGGATGCGGCGCTGCCGCTCGCTCACCGCCGCGAGCGTCGCCGGATTCGGCTCATAGCCCGGCCACGGGCCGGCGTCGGCGCGGCCAAAGTTGACGATCAGCGTGATCCGCAGCCGGTCGGATGGATTGGGACGACCGTTGTGGATCAGCGCCTCGTTGAAGATGATCACGTCGCCGGCGCGTACATCATCGAAGATGTGTTGCCCCGGCAGATCCAGACGCTGCTGATCGACATCGAAGTTCGACTTGTGCGAGCCGGGCAGCACCGTAAATTCGCCCTGCCCGGGCCCGACATCGGTCAGGCAGTAGAATACCTTGACCATCGGGCAGATGAACGCGCCATCGACCACATGGCCAGTCGGGTGAGCGCGCACGCCACGATGCCAGCGGCCGCCGGCGAACCCCGGCACGGTGAAGTACAGGTCGTTGTCGATGTGCCGGTAGTCGGTGCCCAGCGATGCCTCGAGCGCCGGGACGACCGCCGGATGATCGAGCAGCTGCGCGAAGCGTGGCTCGGCATCGATCATGCGCGAGACGGGCCGGTTGAGCTGGTGCGGCAGGCGGGAGTCATCGGCGTTCAATTGCCGGACATCGACGGTGCGTGTCTGTTCGACGAGCGTCAGCAGTTCGCTGACCTCGGCGGCCGAAAGCGCGCCGCGCAGGTGCAGGTAGCCGAGGGTGTCGAACATGAACAGATCGTCGGCGTTGAGAGTCATGGCAAACCTCCGTGGTATTCCGCGAGCACAAGGTGTGTGAGTCAGCTTCGGCCGAGGCGTGCCTGTTCGGTGCAATGGGCCAGCAGGGCATCGAGCACCTGTGCACCGGCCAGCCGCAGCGCTTCGTCGTCGGCGCACGTCAGCCGCAGCCCGTCGATGATCGCACGCACGCCGGGCGCTTCCGGGCGCGCGTACGGGCTGCGTGGCACATCGGCGGCGTTGATGATCTGTGCCAGCACCTGCTCGGCTGGCCCGAAAACGACCTCGTAGCGCTCGGCGAGCACCTCGAATGACGACACCAGCCCACGACGCTCGAGGCCCATCCCGGGCGCGTGGAAGATCACCGCGCCGTGCTGCGCTGCCAGCTCGGGCAGCGCCGCCGCAGCGCCATAGTGGAAGATCGCCGCCGGATCGATACGGCGAGTGATCAGCCAGGCACATGCCACCCGGCCGATGCGCAACCCGGTCGTCGTCACCCAGTGCATCGCGTACCCCCCGCGCCTCAGCGCACCATCACCAGCCCGGCGACAACCGTCAGCACCAGCGCCAGCTGTTCGAAGACCTGCTGGTTCAGCCGCACGACGATTGGCCGGCCAAACGCCGCGCCCAGCATCGCGAATGGTGCGATCCAGGCTGCCACCAGCAACGAATGCGGGTTGATCAGACCCAGCGCGGCGCTGAATGGCACCTTGAACAGATTCATCGCGAAGAAATACCACGCCGACGTACCGACGAAGACCAGCTTCGGCAGTTGCATCGCCAGCAGATACAGCATCATCACCGGCCCGGCGGCATTGGCGACCATCGTGGTGAACCCGGCAGTCACGCCAGCCAGCGGCGCAAACCAGCGCGCCGTCGGTGGCTGCAGGGTTGGTCGGCGCATGCGCGTGTACTGCAGGGCCACCAGCACCAACAGGATGCCGCCGATCGCCCGGCGCAACTGCAGGTCGTCGATTCGCCCGAGCGCCAGCGTGCCGGCCACTACGCCCGCCATCGCCCAGGGAAACAGGCGGCGCAGCTGGCTCCAGTCGACATCGTGGCGATAGGCCCGCACCGCCACCAGATCGGCACAGATCAGGATGATCAGCACCATGCCGACCGAATCGCGTGCCGGGAATGCCAGGGCAAAGATCGCGACGTTCAGAATGCCGATGCCGGGAATGCCGGTCTTCGAGAGCCCTACGAGCACTGCGCCGAGGGCGCCGAGCGCCAGCTGCCACCATGTCAGCGGCAATGCATCCACCGCTCACCCCTCTCAGCACCCGGCACGCACAGCGCCGGATGCAGTGATTATACACCGTGCCGGCGCGGCGCCACGCCTGCGGTCGCCTGGCGAGGCTGCGCGCTGCATCACTGGCCAGCACCGCCGCGGCGCTGCGACGCCGTCGCGATCACGCCCGGCCTCGCTGCCGCCAGCCCCGCGCATGCGTTCCGCAGCGGCGTCATTCCGGCCGCACACCTCGTGCTATGATGGGCGACCGCCCGGCGCACATGCCGGTCGACGAGCGCTCGAGCGGACATGGCCCCTGCCACCATCGCCCTGATTCTCGCCGCGGCGTTGATCCACGCCAGCTGGAACCTGCTCCTCAAGCGCACGGGCGATCCGCTGATCACGCTCTGGCTGAGCCTGGTCGTGGCTGCAGCGTTGGTTGCACCGGCGCTGGCAATACAACCCCCGGCGCCGCCGATCGCGTGGGGCCATGCCGGGTTGGCTGCGCTGATCGAGACCGGCTATGTTGTCGCGCTGGCGCGCGCCTACCGCACCGCCGACTTCTCGTTGGTCTACCCGATCGCGCGGGGAGCGGCGCCGGCATTGCTGGCGCTGTGGGCATGGTGGTGGCTCGGCGAACGCCCCGATGCCGCCGGGTTGCTGGGGCTGGCACTGGTACTGGCGGGGTTGGTGCTGGTAGGGCTGGCGCCACATCGTCGCGACGGCGGCGCCACGGTGGCCGGCAGCGCGCAGGCGCTGCTCGTCGCCGTATGCATCTCCGGCTACTCGATCATCGACGCCGCCGGCGTCCGGCTCGCCGGTGCGGCCGCCTACACACCGCTGCGCTTCGTCCTCGCTGCGTTGCTCGTCACGCTGCTGGTGCTGGTGCAGCAACGCGACGTAAGGGCGCGCGCGCGTGCCGTGTTCCGGCCGGCGCTGATCGTCGGCTGCGGCAATCTCGGTGCCTATGCGCTCGTGCTCATCGCCTACGACACGGCGCCGGTGGCCTATGCCGGTGCGCTGCGCGAGATCAGCATCGTCGTCGGCGCGCTGGCCGGCTGGCACCTGTTCGGCGAACCATTCGGCGCGCGGCGGGTGCTCGGCGCCGGAATCATCGCCGCAGGCATCGCCGTGATCGCCGGCTGGGGCGGGCTGACATGAGCGCGCTGGGCGCGTCCGGCGCAGGAGAGGGCAGATGAGCACGTGGCACATTCGACCGGCAGAACATGCCGATCTGGTTGCACTGCACCCGTTGATGGCCGGGCTCCAGGATGTCGAGCGCACGCTGCACGCCAACCGCAGCATCGGTGCAGCGATGGCCGGCGGCCATCTCGAGTACCTGTGGCAGCTGACGACGCGGCACGATGGCCTGCTGGCGCTGGCAGTGGCCGACGCACAACCGCTCGGATTCGTGGTGGTCATCATCGTCGACGAGGACGACGGCGACCAGCATCTGGTACCGACAGCCCGCCGCGCCGGCATCATCACGGATCTGTATGTCGAACCCGCCGCACGACGTCGCGGCATCGGTGCCGCGCTCCTGGCCAGTGCCGAGCGCCACTGTGCGGCCCGGGCGGTGTCGGTGATGCGCCTCACCACGCTGTGGGCCAATCGCGCAGCACGCGCCTGGTATGTCCGCCGGGGCTGGCAACCCTACGAACTCAGCTTCGAGCACCGTGTCGCTGCCGCTGCAGCCGACGATGCACCGGAGCGGGTATAATGGGTCGACAGTCGCCACCGTCGTCGACAGGAGTGGTATGCGCGTCTTGATCACCGGCATCGCCGGATTCGTCGGTCGCCATCTCGCGGCGCATCTGGCCGAGGCCACCGACTGGCAGCTCTGCGGCCTGGTACGATCGGCCACGCGGCACACCGACGTCGGCGCCGTGCCGCTCGTCGAGGCCGACCTGACCGATGCCGCTGCCACCGAGCGGGCCATCACCGCTGCACGGCCGCAGGTGGTCTTCCACCTGGCAGCCCAGGCCAACGTACCGCAATCATTCGCCGATCCGGTAGGAACATTCCAGGCCAACGTCATCGCCCAGCTCAACCTGATGCGTGCGTGCATTGCCGCCGGCGGCGACCCATTGCTGGTGATCGCCAGCAGCAGCGAGATCTACGGGCCGGTCGCCGGCCACGAGCTACCCATCACCGAGAACGCGCCGCTGCGTCCGGTCAATCCGTATGCCGTCGCCAAGGCCACCCAGGACCTGATGGCATACCAGTACTTCGCCAGCCACCGGCTGCGCAGCATCCGGCTACGGCTGTTCAATCACATCGGGCCAGGGCAATCCGAGGCATTCGTCAGCGCAGCATTCGCAGCACAGATCGCCCGCATCGAAGCCGGCCTACAACCACCGCTGATGCGCGTCGGCAATCTCGCCGCCGAGCGCGACTTCAGCGATGTGCGCGACATCGCACGGGCCTACGAAGTGGCAGCGCGGCACGGCACGCCGGGCGATGTCTACAATGTCGCCAGCGATCGGCCGGTCGCGATCGCGCAGCTGCTCGACGGCATGCTGGCACGTGCCAGCGTCGCCATCCGCATCGAACACGATCCGGCGCGCATGCGCCCCTCCGATGTGCCGCGCGTCGTCGGCGACAGCCGGCGCTTCCGCGACGCCACCGGCTGGCAGCCACAGCGCTCACTCGACCAGACGCTCGATGACATTCTGGCTGATTGGCGCATACGCATCAGGAGTCCTCGATGAATGCCGTCATCCTCGTCGGTGGCCTCGGCACCCGGTTGCGCCCGCTGACGGTCCACACGCCCAAGCCGTTGATCCCGCTCGTCAATCAACCATTCATCGAGCGCATGATCGAGAACCTGCGCGACCAGGGGATCGACGAAGTCATCCTGGCGGTGCAGTATCTCGCCGAGCGGTTTCGTGCCGTCCTCGGCGACGGCACCCGGCTGGGGGTGCGGCTGCACATCATCGAAGAGCCCGAACCACGCGGCACTGCCGGCGCCGTGAAACACGTCGCCGCGATGCTCGATGGCACGACCTTCGTGTTCAATGGCGATGTCCTCACCGACCTCGATCTGCAGGCGATGCTGCAGGCGCATCGCGCCCGGCAGAGCCAGATCAGCATCGCCCTGACGCCCGTCGACGATCCGACGGCCTTTGGCCTGGTCGAGACCGATGCCGAGCAACGCATCCGGCGCTTTGTCGAAAAGCCACGCCCCGAGCAGATCACCACCAACATGATCAACGCGGGGACCTACATCATCGAGCCGGCGGTGCTCGAGCTGGTGCCGGCCGGCCGGCACCACATGTTCGAGCGCGGCCTGTTCCCCGACGCGCTGGCCGCCGGGATCCCGATGTATGGCTATCCATCCGATGCGTACTGGACCGACATCGGCAAACCGCAGACCTACCTCGATGTCCATCGCGATATCCTGCTCGGGCGGGTACGCCACGGATTCCGCGCGACCCGCTTGCGCGACGATGTGTGGCTCGAAGGGGCGGCGACGATCGACCCGACCGTGCAATTCGACGGGCCGGTACTGCTCGGTGCCGGCGTGACGCTGGAGGCCGGCGTGCGCATCGTCGGGCCGAGCGTGATCGGTGCGGGCTGCCACATCGGTGCGGGCAGCACGATTGTGCACTCAGTGCTGTGGGCACGCAACTTGTTGGGCACCGATTGCGTCATATCAGAAAGCGTCGTCGGCGCAGGCAACACCATCGGCAGCCGCGTCGTGATCGGCGCCGGTGCCCTGATCGGCGATGATTGCCGGATCGGCGCCGGCAACCAGCTGATGCACGGCGTCCGGCTGTGGCCGAGCGCACACATCAGCGACGACGCCATCACATTCTGACGACTGCTGCCATGTCCAGAGAGGTGTCGCCATGACCGGTCTCACGAGCCTGCTCGCTGCCTTCGGCCTCTCGACCGCCTCGGGGATCAATGCGTTCATTCCGCTGCTCGCCATCGGCATCGTGTCGCGATTTACCGAGCTGATCAACCTCAGTGCGCCCTACGACATCCTCGAGCATCCGGCACTCCTGGTCACGATCGGCGTGCTGCTCGCGCTCGAGTTCATCGGCGACAAGGTCCCGGTCATCGATCATGCGCTCCACACCGTCGGCGTCGTCGTCGCACCGACAGCCGGCGCCGTCGCGTTCCTCGCGGCCAACAGCCACGCCGGGCTGGTGCATCCGGTCGTCGCAGTGATCTGCGGCGTGCTCGCCGCCGGCCTGACCCACGGTACGCGTGCCGCGGCGCGGCCGATCGTCACCGCCACGACGGGCGGCGTCGGCAATCCGGTCGTCAGCCTGCTCGAAAACCTGGCCGCGCTCGTGCTCACCGTCCTGGCGTTTGTTGCGCCGGTGATCGCGGCATTCGCGGTAGTGTTGTTGCTCATCCTCGCGGTGGTCGTCTTCCGCCGAGTGCGTGCGATGTGGCGGGCGCGCGCGGCCGCGGCGTAGCACGTCAGTCAGGGCGATGTTGCTGCATCTCCCGCCCGATTCCCGCCAGCGCTGCAGGCGCGGGGCCGGGCGGTGCCCCGCTGATGCGCTGGTGCCCCTCGGGCGCAGACACCGCAGCCCTGCCGGCATGCGGCGCATCGCTTGACGCCCCCGATGAAACCCGGTAGAATGGCTCGCCGTGACCGGATGACAGCCAGGCACCATGAGCGTTGCAGATCGACCAGATGACAACCTGATCACCACCGTAGCCGGCGCCATCAGCGCAGCGTTGTCGTGCGCCGACGGCGTCAGTGCTCCGGCACCAACCGCCGATGCGCTCGCACCGGGGGTCGGCGCCTCCGTTGTGGCGGGCGGGTTCGCGTTGCGCCTCGACACCGTCATGGTTGCGCCCGGCGACACGATCGCCGCAGCGCTGCGGTTGCGTCAAATGGCGGCGCGCATCTGCCGCGAACGTGCGGCGCCCTGCGTCGCGATCGATGTCGTCATCCACGATGTGGCATTCGCCGCGCCAGGGCCGGCCGATGGGTAGCCAGCGGCACCGAGCACGCATGCACGCACTCCAGGCCCTGTTCGAGATCGACGAAACCGATCACGCACCGGAGCGCGTGATCGCGCATCATGTCGATGCGCATCTGCTCGATGCCGAGGTCGAACGGTTTCTGCGTCATCTGGTCCTCGGCGCATGGGGGCAGCGTCAGTATCTCGACCAGGTCATCGGCTCGGTAGCATCGAGCTGGCCGATCCAGCAGATGCCCGGCGTCGAGAAGGCGATCCTGCGGATCGCGGTGTTCGAGCTGCTCGTCGCCGACCGTGAGCACACACCAGTGCCGGTAGCCATCGATGAAGCCGTCGAATTGGCCAAGCAGTTCGGTGGTGATCACTCCAGCAGGTTCATCAACGGCGTCCTCGGAACAATCGTCACCCGGTATCTCGAATCTTCACGACGTGATGATGCATCATCAATTGCACCCTAATATTGGCCAGTGAGGCCAGTACTCCTGCACGAGGCATTGAAAGGAGCGCACGCATGGAACTGCCCGGGTCGGATGCACGGTTACAGCAACTCAAGACGGTGATCGCCGAGCAACTGGGCGTCGACGAGAGCAAGATCACCAGCGATGCCGAATTCGCCAAGGATCTCGGCGCAGACTCGCTGGCACTCGTCGAATTGATGTGGACGCTCGAAGAAGAGTTCAAGATTGATATCCCGGACGAGATCGCTCTTGAATTGACGACGGTCGGCAAGGCTTATGACTACGTCCTGTCGCATATGGATTCGTCAGGGAACTCGGCCGACGAGTCGGCATGATGTGCCCCGGCGCGATGCAGTCGCGATGAATCGTGATCCACGCTGCTGGACGTTCCGGCAGATGTCGGGGTGCGCCTGCGACACCTGCCGGCCAACCGATGGTAGCCGCCGATGAGGCGCACAGTCGCGTCGGAGGGGGCGCATGAATTTCCTTGGTGTCGGCCCTGGCGAGGTGTTCTTCATCCTGATCGTGATGCTGCTGGTGCTCGGCCCCGAGCGCTTGCCGGAGTTTGCACGTCAGGCGGGCCGATTCATCGTGGGAGTGCGCAATTGGGTGCAGCGCTCGCCCGATGCGGCCTTGATGTTGCGCATGCGCGCCGAGCTCGAGAGTGAGCTTGAACAAATCCGCTCCAGCCTCGTCCTCGAGATGAACAGCATCCGCGATGAGGTCGATCTGGTGCGCGGTGATCTGCTCGATGCTTCGCGCCAGATCACGTCGGCGGCCGACGATGTGGCGCGTACCGAGGTGCGCCTCGATACCAAACGCATGATCGCCGACGCCACGCCGACCACCGCAGCCACGCCGACCACCGCAGCCACGCCGACCACCGCAGCCACGCCGACCACCGCAGCCACGC
>CAIQIY010000423.1 GCA_903871975.1 uncultured Chloroflexota bacterium
CGACGGCCAGCAACTGCAGATTAGCGCACAACTCAGCGCCAACCACGACGCCGCGGCACGCGTCGCCGTGCTCATCGACGGCCGGCTGGCCGCCGAGCAAGCGGTCGAGATCGACACCACCGGTCGCGAAGTGGTGTTCACGGTGCCCGCCGGCGTCGGTGGCATCCGCCGCATCGAGGTGCAGGTCGATGCGGCGAGCGACACCATACCGCAGAACAACCGGGCGGCGGCATTCACCCGCGTCGATGGTCCGCCGGCGCTGCTGCTCATCGCCAGTGTGCCTGCGCGTGCCGAGCCACTGGCGCGGGCATTGCGGGCCGCCGGTGCACGCGCCACCGTCGTGCCGCCCGCCGACGTCGATTCATCGTTGAGTGCGCTGGTGCAATACCAGGCGGTCATCGTCGTCGACACCGCGGCACGCGAGCTGCCGCTGGCACTGCTCGAGGCGCTGCCGAGCTATGTCCGCGAACTCGGCGGTGGTTTCGCGATGACCGGTGGACGTGACAGCTTCGGCGCGGGCGGCTACCGACGCACCGCGCTCGAGCCCATGCTGCCGATCCACCTCGATGCGCAGGATCGCCTGGATAACGCCGATGTGGCGCTGGCGCTCGTCGTCGATCGCAGTGGCAGCATGGAAGAGCGCGCCGGCGGCACGCGGACCAAGCTGGACCTGGCGCGCGAGGCGGTCTATCAGGCGGCGACGGTCCTGGCCACGCGCGACATCTTCGGCCTCGTGGTCTTCGACGACCGCGCGCAGTGGAGCGTGCCGCTCCAGCCGTTGCCGACGGCGCTCGAGATCGAGCAGGCCCTCAGCCGGATCAGCATCGGTGGTGGTACCAACATCCGTGCCGGCGTGGCGCTCGCCGCACGTGATCTGCTCGCCGCCGATGCCACTGTCAAGCACATGATCCTGCTCAGCGACGGCATCTCCGAGACCAGCTACCGCGATCTGGTGCGTGATCTCGCTGCTGCCGGCGTGACCGTCTCGACCGTCGCAGTCGGTGACCAGGTCGACCCCGAGCTGGCGGCTGTCGCCGAACTCGGTGGTGGGCGCACGTACCGCGCGACACGCATCGACGAGATTCCGCGCATCTTCCTGCAGGAGACCGTCCTCGCTGCCGGGCGGGATATCGTCGAGGGCGAGTTGGTGCCGTCGATTGCCATTCCCGCCCCGATCATCCGCGATGTCGATGCACTGCCGCGCCTGACTGGCTACAACGGCGGCGAGGTACGCACCGAGGCACGGACGATCCTGACCGGCTTCGATCAACAGCCCATCCTCGCGCAGTGGCAGGTCGGCCTGGGGAGCGTCGTCGCGTGGACCAGCGACATGGCTGGCGAATGGTCGGCCGACTGGCTGGCATGGCAGGGCTTTGTTCGTTTCGCCGGTGGCCTCGTCGATTTGCTGGTGCCGCCGGCATCGCCGGCTGGCCTGGCGCTGCAGACCAGCGCCGACGGTGGCGAGACGGTGTTCGATGTGACGGTGCGGGATCCCGCCGGGCAGGCGCTCGATGGCGTGCGTTTCGCGGCTCGTGTGCTCGATCCGGACGACCGCGCCGCGACACTTGCGTTTCGTCAGGTGGCACCCGGGCGCTATCTGGCACGGGCGCCGACGGCTGCTGCCGGTGTGTATGTGTTGCAGCTGACGGCGGTCGATGCGGCCGGCACGCCGCTGGGAACGCTGACCGGCGGCGTCGTGGTCAGTTATGCGGCCGAATATGCGGTGCGTCAAGAGAATCCGGCGCTGCTGCGCGAGCTGGCGGCGCTCACCGGTGGCCGCAGCGATCCGCCGGCCGCCCGGATCGCTGCGACGCCGGCGGTGCCGTTGCAGGCCGTTCACGAGATGGGCTGGTGGTTGTTGTGGCTGGCGCTGCTGCTCTGGCCGATCGATATCGCGTTGCGCCGCTGGTTTCCGGCGCCTGGCTGGTGGCGGCCACGACCGGCGACACCGGTCGCTGCGGCGCCAGGAGCGACGTTGCCGCAGCTGGCTGCTGCGCGCGAGCGTGCCGGCAGTCGCTGGCGGCGCATGGCAGCACCGCCGTCGGCCGAGGTCGCATCGCCCGCGGCCGAGCCACCGATCCATGCGCCGGCATCAGTGCCTGCGACAACCAGCGAGCCCGAAGTGGCACCGCTGTCGGACGATGAGCGCATCGCCCGCCTGCTGGCGGCGCGCCGTCGGGCACGACAACGTCGCGGTGATTCGTGAGTGGCCCCGTGGTACAATATTCGTAGGCGGGCGCTCTGGTGTGTGCCCACAGGCAAACAATGACGTGAGGGACATCATCGATGGCCGATCCTACCGCCACGCTGCCACGGGCGCAGTTCGTTGGCATCAGTACCTATCGTGACCCGCAGGGGCGTTTCACCATCCGCTTCCCCAGCAACTGGGCGCAACAGACGCTGCAGGACGGCCGCGAGGGTGTGCGGTTCGCACCAGTCGGCGCCAGCGCGCAGACCTGGCTGGCGGTGTGGGTCAGCCAGCTCGACTACGATATCGCCGCCGAAGACATCGAAGTGCTCGCGCCGGCGCTGCGCAGCGGCCTCG
>CAIQIY010000424.1 GCA_903871975.1 uncultured Chloroflexota bacterium
GCACTGGCTCACGCACGTCGCGCACTGGCTCACGCACGTCGCGCACTGGCTCACGCACGTCGCGCACTGGCTCACGCACGTCGCGCACTGGCTCACGCACGTCGCGCGCTGGCTCACGCACGTCGCGCGCTGGCTCACGCACGTCGCGCACGTCGCGCACTGGCTCACGCACGTCGCGCACGTCGCGCGCTGGCTCACGCACGTCGCGTGACGGCTCGCCATCGATCGATCGTACGCGTGGCCGATCCTGCGTGAGAGTCTGTGCCGGCTTACCGATCAACTGTTCGTAGAAGATGAACTCATCAGCGCTCTGTGCCAGGTGTGCCGATGCCGCACCACCGACGCCGATGATGATCACATCCTTGCCCTGCTGTCGAATGCAGTTCACCAGGGGAATGAAGTCCCGATCGCCGGTGGCCAGCACGAACTTCTGGATGTTGGGATTGGTGTACAGCGTGCGCATCGCATCGATGCACAGATTCATATCGACGCTGTTCTTGATCGCGCGGCCGGTACGCCCCAGATCACGATCGTAGTAGTAGGTCGGCACATACATCGGCTCGATGCCATTGGCGTAGAGTGCGCTCGTCACGCGTGGATAGCGGTACCAGTCGGCATAGGCGCGGGCGATCACGACGCGCCCGAGATCTTCGACGCGATCCATGATCATCTCGAAGTTCGGGTTGACGTCAAGCTTGTCGCGAACGCTGACGTAGACGTTCTCGAAGTCAATGAAGACTGCGACATCGGCGCGGGTTGTGTCAGATCCCATCGGCTCTCAGGGTCTTTCGTCGTCGGGTGCAAATTCGGTACACACGCATGCTGCGAACCATCGCGGCGTCGTATCGGCGCTGCCACCGCGGAACCGGGTGGTGGGCGCCACGGCGCGCGTACGCAGACAATCCCCGCGGGGAGCCAGTCGTCGCCAGCCAGGCATGTCGGTATGGTACTCGGGCCGCATCATCGGTGACGACCACGGTGCCGGCCACACAACCGGCGCGGCACGACCGCTGCGATTCACCTGCGCGTACAACCGCCGCGCACAGCCCGAGATACGATGTTCGCTGACCTCCGACGACGACGTGGGCGATGCAGCCTCCTGCGCTACGCCGCTCAGGCTCCCCTGGTGTGCCCGCCTAATCGACACACACAGGCTGATCCATTGCCTGCAGTGCCCATAGGATGGCCACTGTCAGACGCCCGCACTATAGCATTGCCGGGCGCGATATGCAACCATGACCACCCGAGCATCGGGGCCGATGCGACGTCAGAGCCGGACGCGCCAGCGGCCGAGTGCTGCCGGATTCGTCGCCCCTGCACGCGCAGCCCTGACCCGAGCATCGGGCTGTCGGGGAGTGCTCGTTCGATGACACGAGGGTGCAGTGGTGTGGGCAACCCCCGGCGGGACCGGCCCGCGGGGGTTGCACCATCCGCTCACGTCAGCGCAGCTCGAATCGGTCGAGGTTCATCACCTTGACCCACGCAGCAACGAAGTCGGCGACAAACCGGGCGGCATTGTCGTCCTGCGCATAGACTTCGGCGAGCGCACGCAGCTGTGAGTTCGAGCCGAACACCAGATCGACGCGCGTGCCCATCCAGCGCACGACACCGCTGGTTCGGTCACGACCCTCGAACAGCGCTGCTGTCGCGTCGACGGGCGTCCAGACGGTGGCCATATCGAGCAGGTTCGTGAAGAAATCGGGGCTGAGCACGCCGACACGTTCGGTGAGCACACCGTGATTGGTGCCATCGGCGTTGATGCCCAGCACGCGCAAGCCCCCCACGAGCACCGTCATCTCGGGGGCGCTCAGCGTCAGCAGCTGTGCGCGATCCACCAGCAGATGTTCGGCCGCCACGCTGAGGCGGGTCGGCAACCAGTTGCGAAACCCGTCGGCCTGCGGCTCAAGCACCGCGAACGACGCGGCATCAGTCTGCTCGGCGCTCGCGTCCATGCGGCCCGGTGCGAAGGGCACCTCGACCGCAATGCCGGCTGCGGCAGCGGCAGCTTCGACGGCAGCCCCGCCAGCGAGCACGATCAGATCGGCCAGCGACACGCGGCGCTCATCGGTCTGTGCAGCATTGAACTGATCCTGGATGTCGGTGAGCACGCCCAGCACACGCGACAGCTGTGCCGGCTGGTTGACGGCCCAGTCGCGCTGGGGGGCCAGGCGAATGCGCGCGCCATTGGCACCGCCGCGCTTGTCCGAGCCGCGGAACGTCGACGCCGAAGCCCAGGCCGTGGCGACGAGCTCGCTGATGCCGAGGCCGCTGGCGAGCACGCGCGCCTTGAGCGCTGCGACATCGGCGGCATCGATCAGCGGATGATCCAGCGCAGGGATCGGGTCCTGCCAGATCAGCTCTTCGGCCGGCACTTCCGGCCCACGATAGCGCACGCGTGGCCCCATGTCGCGGTGGGTCAGCTTGAACCACGCCCGCGCAAAGGCGTCGGCGAACGCCGCCGGATCCTGCTGGAAACGGCGCGAGATCGGCTCGTAGATCGGATCGAACCGCAATGACAGATCGGCGGTGGTCATCATCGGCCGATGCTTGATGCCGGGAACATGCGCGTCGTCGATCATGTGCTCCGGGCGTACGTCCTTCGCCAGCCACTGCCAGGCGCCCGCCGGGCTCTTGACCAGCTCCCACTCGTAGCCGAAGAGCATGTCGAAGTAGCCGTTGTCCCACTGCGTCGGGTTCGGCTTCCAGGCGCCCTCGATGCCACTGGTGGTCGTGTGGGCGCCCTTGCCGCTGCCGAACCGGTTGATCCACCCCAGGCCCTGGGCCTCAAGCGGTGCGCCCTCGGGCTCGGGCCCTACCAGCGCCGGATCGCCGGCGCCGTGCGCCTTGCCGAAGGTGTGCCCGCCAGCAACCAACGCGACGGTCTCCTCGTCGTTCATCGCCATGCGCGCGAAGGTCTCTCGCACGTCGCGCCCCGACGCGACCGGGTCTGGCTGGCCGTTTGGCCCTTCGGGGTTGACATAGATCAATCCCATCTGCACTGCCGCCAGAGGGTTGTCGAGTTGTCGATCGCCGCGATAGCGCGAGTCGCCGAGCCAGGTGCGTTCCTCGCCCCAGAAGATATCCTCTTCGGGCTGCCAGATGTCGCGGCGGCCGCCGCCAAAGCCGAACGTTCGGAAGCCCATCGACTCGAGCGCGACATTCCCGGCGAGGATCATCAGATCGGCCCACGAGATCGCGTTGCCGTACTTCTTCTTGATCGGCCAGAGCAAGCGACGGGCCTTGTCGAGGTTGCCGTTGTCGGGCCAGCTGTTGAGCGGAGCGAAGCGCTGGCTGCCGCTGCCACCGCCGCCGCGACCATCGCCCGTCCGGTAGGTGCCGGCGCTATGCCACGCCATACGGATGAACAGGCCACCATAGTGGCCCCAGTCGGCCGGCCACCAGTCCTGCGAATCGGTCATGAGCGCGTGCAGGTCCTGCTTGAGCGCGGCGTAGTCGAGGCGATCAAATGCGGCGGCATAGTCGAAGGCCGGGCCGAGCGGATCGGCTGCCGGGGCGTGCTGGTGCAGGATGTGCAGATTGAGCTGTTCGGGCCACCAGTCGCGGTTCGTCGTGCCGCGGCCAGCGACGGTGTGCGGTGTGTGCCCATTGGCCGAGTGGCCGGTGACGGGGCAGCGTTCTTCACTCATGAATGACCCTCTCGATGATCAACCGGCAGCGCGGACGACCGGAGTCGACGCGCGACTGCAGTCCTGATCCGGATTCCTGCCTGACCCCAATGTGCGCTTGCCGCAGCTGCTCATCGGCGCCGACGACACGGCGGATCACAGCGGCATTGCGCGACACGTGCCATTATATCAGCTGCCACTACGCTGGATGCCCCGGGAATGGCGTGGGATCAGGGCAAGTGGCCCGGTCTCCGGAATCGGGGCCCCCAGCGCGAAGGGAGCACGAAGGGAGGCACATCAACGTTCGGGCGCCACGACACGAAATCCCAGGTTGTTGAAGCCACCGTCGACGCCGTCCTCACTGCGGGCATCACACATCACGCTGTCGGATGCGAAGCTGAGGAACGCCCCACCTCGCACGATGTAGCGACCCGTGGCGCCATCGTCGGCCTCGACCCACTCCCACACATTGCCGGCCATATCCATTGCGCCATACGGGCTTGCGCCGGCCGGAAGGCTACCCACCGGCGTGGTGTCGTATTGGGTGCGCCCCTCCCAGTTGAAATTGGCCAACGCTCCATCCGGCGGTATGTTGCCCCACGGCCAAGCCCGGCCATCGTCGCCCTGGCATGCCCGGAACCACTGAGCCTCGCTGGGCAAGCTGCCGCCGATCCATGCCGCATACGCGCGTGCCTGCGCGCGATCGACGCACACGACTGGATGATCGGCATACGCGGGATCAGGATACGCATCACAGAAATCGTCGCGATAGGGCACGGTGCACACTCCTGCCGCGACACACTGCGCGTATTGTGCGTTGGTCACCTCGGTGCGCAGGATGCGAAACGCCGCGACGCCGTCGCCGGCGGGGATGCTCAGCCATTCGGGCTCACCAGCCGATGCCATGACCGGTGCCGGGAGCGCAGCGGCATCGAGTGCGACCACGCGAAACCCGAGCGACGGCAGCTGTGTCTCTTGCTCCACGCCAAACGGGAATTGTTCGGCGCGGCACACCACACCCTCGGGCAGGCTGGCGAACGAACCGCCGAGCACGTCGTGGCCCATCGTACCGCCCCAATCAACCTGGACCCACTCCGCTACATTGCCGGCCATGTCCAGCACGCCGTACGGGCTGGCGCCAGCCGGGAAGATACCGACGGGTGTCACGCCGTCCCAGAAACCGTCAGTAGGAGCCGGTCCCTTCGTTGGATCGAACCGGTTTGCACGGGTCGAGTCTGGCACTGCATCGCCCCAGGGCCACAGCCGGCGATCGTCGCCCTCGCAGGCCCGCAACCATTGTGCTTCGGTCGGCAGCTGGCCACCCACCCAGGCCGCATAGCTGGTGGCCTGCGCAAAATCGACCAGTGCAACCGGACGATTGACGTACGAGTATTCATCGTAGTAACCATTTTCGTAGGCGTCGCTCCCTCGCGTTGGCCGACATGCCCCCGCAGCGACACACTCTGCATACTGTGCGATGGTCACCTCGGTGCGCATGATGCGGAACGCCGCGACACCGTTGCCCGCCGGCACCGTGACGTATTCAGCCCCGGTCTGGTCGGTGGCGACGATCTCGCTGGGAGCCGC
Source organism: uncultured Chloroflexota bacterium (assembly GCA_903871975.1). Taxonomy (GTDB): domain Bacteria; phylum Chloroflexota; class Chloroflexia; order Chloroflexales; family Roseiflexaceae; genus CAIQIY01. The sequence continues at coordinate 5,214 of CAIQIY010000424.1, forward strand.
AACTGGCAGCGTTGCCGCGGCCTCCGGCGACACGACGCGAAAGCCGTTTCCGGAGGGGTCTGGGCTCGAAAACTCGAACCAGCTGTCGCATGACAGCGGCACGTGGTCTGATGGTGGTAGGGACGGATCATGCTCCAGCGAGTCAATGTACGAGCCGCCGCGTACGATTTGTATGAGTCGATCGCTGCCATCGGCAGCAGGCCGTGGCAGGACCCACTCGTGCACATTGCCGATCATGTCCAGCACGCCGTAAGGGCTGGCTCCGGCCGGGTACGAGCCAACCAGCGTCGTGCTGCCGGTGTACTGGCCGGCATTTGCCCGCGATGCGTCCAGCGGAGCATCACCCCATGGATAGATGCGATCGTCGTCGCCACGGCATGCGCGCTGCCACTGTGCATCGTCGGGAATCTGCCCGCCGACCCAAGCGGCATAGACGCGCGCGGCCGCCAGCGATATACCAGTCACCGGCAGGTCGGCAAACTCGGGGTCGATGGCGTCGCTACCCATGCAGATCCCTGCTGCGACGCATTGCGCGTACTGCGCCTTGGTCACTTCGGTTCGCATGATGCGGAATGCGGCGACGCCGTCGCCCGCTGGTACTGCAACGTACTCGGCACCGGTGCGGTCGGTATAGACTGTCGCGGTCGGCGGCACGTCCGTCGCGGTCAGCGGCACGTCTGTCGCGGTCAGCGGCACGTCTGTCGTGGTCAGCGGCACGTCTGTCGTGGCCAGCGGCACGTCTGTCGCGGTCACCGGCACGTCTGTCGTGGCAGCACGCTGACCGTACCCAGTGGTCAGGAGTGCACTAAGTGCGCCGAGCATGATAGCGAGCAGCACACTCACGACGCCAAGCGCGATCAACAATCCCCGTGAGTGGTTCATCAGCCTGATCCTTTCTCGGTTGCCGAGATGTTGGTGATCGCGGTGTGTTGCTGTATGTCGATTGTATATCTAGATCATGCATTACGATGCATTGATAGCATGGTCAAGGGTTGATAAGTACAACACGAAAGCCTTGTAAGAGTGAAGCGGTACCGTCAATCGCATATACTGCATCGCACGTCAAATCGCGATCAGGGCTGTTGAATGCACCACCATACACGAGATATGTGGCATCATTGCCATCATCAGGCTCGATCCATTCCCACGCATTACCAGCCATGTCCAGCACGCCGTAAGGGCTGGCTCCGGCTGGAAACGAGCCAACAGGTGCTGTACGATAGTCTTCCGCGATGGTGTAGTCGGCGTTGAAGTACCCGCGGTTGAATTGACCTCGTGACGAATCGGCTGCTTGTTCGCCCCATGGGTATCGATGGCCCTCGTCACCCTGGCAGGCCCGCAGCCATTGCGCCTGGGCCGGCAAGCGACCACCGATCCATGCAGCATAATCGCGGGCTTGGGCGCGGCTCGTGCCCACAACCGGATGATCGGCCCGGGATGTATCGTTGAAGTCCTTGCTGATCACTGGTGCGCTGCACGCACCTGCCGCGACGCACCGCGCGTACTGGGCATTGGTCACCTCGGTGCGCATGATGCGGAACGCTGCGACCTCGCCGCCAGCCGGCACAGGCACGTAGTCGGCACCAGTGCGGTCGGTCAGCGCCGTCGCGGCCGGTGCGTCATCGGGGGTGATGGTGGTGGCCACAGGTTCGATTGACACGACACGAAAACCGCCGACAAAGCTGTCGTAGATCTGCGCTCCGAGCTCGTCGGTACTCACGTCTGCGGCAGTGCACGCGATGCCTTCGGCACTGGTGTCGAGGGCACCCCCACGCATGATGAACAGCTCGTCGCTGCCAGCATCGGACTCGACCCACTCGGCAACATTGCCAGCCATGTCCAGCACGCCAAATGGGCTGGCGCCCGCCGGATAGCTGCCGACGGGGGTGGTGTAGTCGGGGCCGGTTGGATAGGCGTTGGCGCGGGTCATGTCCGGTGGACGTTCACCCCATGGCCACGTTCGTCCGTCGTCGCCTTGACACGCCCTGAGCCACTGTGACTCGCTCGGTAGCTTGCCGCCGACCCAGGCCGCATAGCGTCGGGCTTGCTCGCGCTCGACGAACAGGACCGGATGGTCGTCATAGCGCATGCCGCCGATCAGTGGTGGACGGCATCCACCCATCGTGCAGTAGGTTTCTGGGTAATAGGGGCTGCTGCACACGCCCGCAGCGACACACTGTTCGTACTGTGCAATGGTTACTTCGGTGCGCATGATGCGGAATGCCGCGATGCCCGCACCAGCTGGTACGGCGACGTACTCCGCGCCAGTACGATCGGCATGCACGGTTGCTCCTACCACCGTGGCGGTGGGCGGCAGCGCCGTGGCGGTGGACGGCAGCGCCGTGGCGGTGGGCGGCAGCGCCGTGGCGGTGGACGGCAGCGCCGTGGCGGTGGACGGCAGCGCCGTGGCGGTGGGCGGCAGCGCCGTGGCGCGGTCGCCGGCGCCAAGCACCGAGATGATTGCAGCAACCGTCATACCAAGCAGCAAGATTGCTACGGC
>CAIQIY010000425.1 GCA_903871975.1 uncultured Chloroflexota bacterium
ACCAGGTAGTCGGTCTCGGGGAGGATGGCGTGCCAATCGGCGACGCCCACCACCCGCTCGACCGCAGAGTCCGGCCGTGGATGGCGGCGCACGGCCAGCACACGCATGCCGAAGGCGGTGCAACGCTGCGCGATCTCGCGGCCGATCTGGCCGAAGCCGAGGATCGTCACCGTACGCCCGGCCAGTTCCAGCAGGCTGGCGTCGTCGGCGCGCTGCCACAGCGCGGGGTCGGGTCGGGTGAGCGCGATCGCGCGTTTGGCGTGGTTCAGCATGAACATCAGCGTGAATTCGGCGATCGGAATGGCGGTAGCGCCGGCCGAATTGGTCAAGAGCACCCCGCGCTCGACGAGTTCGGGGATGAGCAGATGATCGACGCCGGCGCTGGGCGTATGCACCCAGCGAATCCCCGGTACCTCGAGCAGGCTGCGCCGCATGACCGACACCGGGGTCCACCAGCGCAGCAGGACTTCGGCGCCAATCGGATCGGCGCCGGGCGTTCCGTCGTCGTCGAGCGGCACGATGGTGGCATCGGCAGCGACCGCACGGATGGTCGGTTCAATCGCAGCGCAAATACGCTGTGGAATGAGGAGTTTCATCGGCATTCGTCACCAGGCACGCTCGCCCGGCCCCGGAGCGCGCACATCGGCCGCGACGCCCAGCGCCGCCAGGTGTTCGATCAGCGCGGCCGGCGTGCCATGCAGCAGCGGGAACGTTCCGTAGTGGCCCGGGATGATGGTGTGGGCACCGAGCAGGCGCGCAGCGAAGGCCGCCTGTCGCGGCCCCATGGTGTAATGATCGCCGATCGGCAGGATGGCGATCGCCGGCTGGTACAGTTCGCCGATCACGCGCATCTCGGCGCTCACGGCCGTGTCGCCGGCATGGTAGATGGCGCGCCCGTCGGGCAGCGTGATCACGTAGCCGACTTCGCTGCCGAGGGTCACACGGCGCCCATCGAGCGTCACGCTGGTGCTGTGCGAAGCGGCAGTCATGGTGATTGCGCTCGCACCGATGCGGACCGTGCCGCCGCGATTGAACCCGATGCTGTTGCTGATGCCGATGTGCTGCAGGTACGGCGCCCAGTCGACTTGGCCGAGGACCGGCGCACCGGTATCGCGCGCCAGGGCGGCGAGATCGCCGACATGATCCTCGTGCGTGTGCGTGATCAGGATCGCATCGAGCCCCTCGTCGCGGACGCGCCGGTGCCAGGCGGGCGGACACGCCGGATTGCTCTCGACCCAGGCGTCGAGCAGCAGGCGCTGCGCGCCGTAGTGCACGAGAAACGTGCCGTGGCCCAGCCAGTAGATGCGCAGTTCATCGTGGTGTTCCATCGCGCCCCCATATCACGGTGATCCCGGGCTCCACACCCATCATACCACCAGCCGGGGCTGGTGCACGCCCGCCGCCGCTGCAGCGATGCGCGCGACGGGCTCATGGTGTCGGCAGTGTCGCCTGCCAGGCTGCCAACCAGCGCCGCATGTCGCCCAGGCATGCGCTGTCGATCGTGTGGCCCATCGGGTATTCGTGATAGTCGGCGGCCACTCCGAGGCGTGCGAGGCGCGCGGGAATGCCGCGCCCATGGGTGATCGGGATCACCTGGTCGGCGGTGCCGTGGC
>CAIQIY010000426.1 GCA_903871975.1 uncultured Chloroflexota bacterium
CGATCAGGACGCTGATCTCCGAGGTGTAGCGGCGCGTCAGGCGCTCGAGCTCGTAGATCGAGAGTGTGCGCGGGTCGACGATGACGGCGCCCTTGGCCCCGCCGTAGGGAATGTTGACGGTGGCGCACTTCCAGGTCATGATCATCGACAGGGCTCGTACGTCGTCGAGCGTCACGCGTGGGTGGAAGCGAATGCCGCCCTTGGCCGGGCCACGGGTGATGTTGTGTTGCACCCGATAGCCGGTGAAGACCTCGATGCTCTTGTCATCCTTCTGGACCGGAAAATTGACGATCAGCTCGCGTTGCGGCACGCGCAGGATCGCCCGCATCCGCGGATCAAGATCGAGCGCGTCGGCGGCGAGGTCAAATTGCCGTTGCGCGTTGCTGTAGAGCGTCACACGGTCGGGGCTCATAGGATTCCATCCTCCTCGGTGCGCAATCGACCTGGTCGACATTGACCAGCGAGTCGCGTTAGTATAGCACGCGAGGGGCCGGGCGCCGCGTGGTGTACCGGGTGATGATTGTCAGACGGAGCACAGCACGATGCCGGACCAGTTGCGTCAGCGTTTCGATGCACCGCATGCCGAGGATACCGCCTGTCCGTTCTGGTTCTGGAATGGCGATCTTGAGCCGGTCGAGCTGCTGCGACAGATCGAGGCGATGGCGTCCAATGGAATTCGCGCGTTCATGATCCACGCACGCGTTGGGTTGACGGTGCCGTATCTCTCGGAGGCCTGGTTTGAGCGGATTGGGGTGGTGCTGCAGGCGGCGGCCGATCGTGGGATGAAGGTGTGGATCTACGACGAGGAGAATTGGGCGAGTGGCTATGCCGGCGGGCGGGTGCTGGCGCACGATCCGCGCTTCATCGGCCAAAACCTGATGCTCGAACGCCACTACCTCGCCGACGCCGGCGAGTGGTCGGTCGTGCTGGCGGATCCTGTCGAGATCGTTGCGATCGTGGCGACACGCATCGAGCGAATCGAGCCGGTGCCGGATGATCCGCTTGATTTTCATCGACACGCCCGCCCTACGCCGGCATGGTCGGATCTGAACGCGTATCGCCACTGCTATGCAGCCGAGCCGCCGACGCCCGTGCCGCACGATGCCGGCCACGTGTGCTGGCAGGTGCCGCCGGGCCACTGGTGTGTGATGGTGGCGCGTCAGCGCCCAACCGACTGGATCGCAGCGTATTCGGATCAGCCGTATGTCGATCTGCTCAATGCCGATGCGGTGGCACGCTTCATCGCGGTGACCCACGCCGAGTATCAGCGGCGCTTTGCGGCGTTCTTCGGTACGACAGTGCTGGGATTCTTCATCGACGAGCCCGGGCTGTACAACAACTTCTGGGATCGCAATGTGGGCTCAATCGCCTGGACCCACGATCTGGCCCACGAGCTGCTGCAGCGCCGTGGCGTGGATCTGCATGCCTGGTTTCCGGTATTGTGGGAGGATCTCGGCCCTGAGACGGCCCAGCGGCGCTTCGATTACTGGCTGACGATCGCCGAGTTGTTGCACGAGCGGTGTTTCGCGCCATTGGCACAGTGGTGCGAACAGCATGGTGTCGCGCTGGCCGGGCATCTCCACTGGGAAGAGTGGCTGTTCACGATGACGCGCAATTCTGCCAACCCGTTCACTGCGCTGGCGCCGTTTCATGTGCCGGGCGTCGACAAGATCGACGAGGTGCGCGACAAGCTCGCCGAGAAGCTGGTTGCATCGGTAGCCCATGCGCAACGGCGGCCGCGGGTGATGAGCGAGAGCTTCGCGCTGGTGGGATGGAAATTGGCGCCGGCCTTGATGAAGCGCATCATCGACTATCAGTACGTCCGCGGCGTCAACTGGCTGGCGTGCCATGGGTTTTACTACAGCATCGAGGGGTTTCGCCGCAACGAATGCCCACCCTCCGAGTTCGACCAGAATCCCTGGTGGCCACATAGCCGGCCATTGTGGGACTACGTCGCACGCCTTTCGGCGATCATGGCACGTGGCGAACACGTGGCGCCGGTCGCCCTGTATTACCCGATCGAGCACGCCTGGGCCACGATGACGCCGACATCGCCGCCGCCCTCGCCGCCACAGGGCCTGTGGGAACGCTGGCAGCTGCCGCGGCCGCTCGCCCCGGTCGACCAGACCGACCACGCGATGATCGATATCGGTCTGGCACTGCTCGACGCACACTACGACTTTGATCTGGTCGATTGGACGCTGGTCAGTGGTGCGCCGGACACGGGCCTGTTGACGATCGCAGCCGAGCAGTTTGCCGTCGTGGTGGTTCCGCCGCTGCAGGCGATCCATGGCGGGGCGCTGCGCCGTCTGCTGCAGCATGCGGCTGCCGGTGGTACCCTGTTGTTCGCCGGCGAGCTCCCGGCGTGCGTCCTCGCCGAAGCGCCGCCGGCGGAGTGGCCCGATCTGTGTGCGCGCCTCGCCGGCCATACGGTGCCGACCGAACTCGCCCATGGTGCTGGGCGGCTCATGTGGGTACCCGATGGCAGTGCGGCCGTACCCCATGCACTCGCACGCCATCACCAGCCCGATCTCGAGCTCGATCTCGGCGAGGACGCGGCGCGCATGCTCGAGCGCGAGGAGAACCGCGCCGGAAGCCGCCGCGAGACGACCTTCCGACCGCTGCGCTCGGTCGTGCGCTATCAGCGCCGTCGTACGGCGCACGAGGATTGCTACTTTGTGGTCAACGAGAGCGCCGAACAGTTCGAAGCCGCCTTGCATCTGGTCGGTGGTGGCCACATTGAGTGGTGGGAGCCCCACACCGGCGCGCGACATCGTCTGCCGAGCCGCAAGATCAGTGCCGACCGGCACCAGGTGGTTTTGCCGTTTGGGCCGTGGCAATCGTATGTGCTGATCCTCAGCGCGCATGGCAGTGGTGCCACTGCCGTCCCCGCCGAGCAGGTCGTCTGGCGTCGCCCACTGGCGCATTGGCAGATCACCGTGGGTACTGAGCGCTGGCAGGACGCGCTCGAGAGCTGGCATCTGCGCGGCCTGGCGCGCTACTCGGGCACTGGCCACTACTCCACGACGTTCGAACGGACGGCCGCACTGCATGCTGGCCAGCGCCTGGTGCTCGATCTCGGGCGTGTCTTCGAGACGGCGCAGGTGACGGTCAACGGTGTCGTATTGCCGCCGCTCGCCTGGGCGCCGTTCACCGTCGACATCAGTGCGGCGGTTCAGCTCGGCACCAATCAGCTCGAGATCGTCGTGGCCAATACCAATGCCAACGCGTTCGAGGGCAGCGAACGGCCGGGCGGCCTGCTGGGGCCGGTGGTGCTCACACTGGTGCGTGGCTGAGCCAGGCAGCGCGGCGGCTGGCCAACCACAGCATCGTCGTCGATGGGTCGCACGGCGCTGGCTGACGATCCCGTGCTAAGATCATTCAGGATCATTTCGTCATCGAAGAGGAGCGCATGACCACTCGCCTGGCACGACGGGTCGCCGGATTTGGCACCTCGATCTTCACCGAGATCACTGCGTTGGCCATCGAGCATCAGGCCGTCAACCTTGGTCAGGGCTTTCCCGACTTCGCCGGCCCCGACTTCGTCAAGGCAGCTGCGATCGCGGCGATCGGCGATGAGCATAACCAGTACGCTGCTGCGCCGGGATTGCCACGGCTCCGTCAGGCGGTCGCCGCCCAGTGGTGCCGCGACACCGGCCGCGAGATCGACTGGGTGAGCGAGGTGACGATCACCAGCGGTGCCACCGAAGCGTTGTGCGATGCGCTGCTGGCGCTGGTCGATCCGGGGGATGGCGTGGTGTTCTTCGAGCCGGCCTACGATGCCTACCTGCCGGATATCACGCTCGCCGGCGGCAATGCGATTCCCGTGCGGTTGCATCCACCGACCGACGGCGGCGGCTGGTGGTTCGATGCCGACGAGTTGCGTGCGGCATTTGCCCGTCGGCCACGCGTGCTGCTGCTCAACACGCCGCACAATCCCACCGGAAAGGTGTTCAGCCCCGACGAACTGAGCCTGATCGCCGGGCTGTGTCAGGAGTACGACGTCACCGCCGTCACCGATGAGGTCTACGATCGACTGGTATTCGATGGCGCCCGGCATACCTCGCTCGCGACGTTGCCTGGCATGTGGTCGCGCACGCTCACGGTGAACAGCGCCGGCAAGACGTTCAGCGTGACGGGTTGGAAGATCGGCTATGTGGTCGGCCCGGCATCGCTCAATCACGCGCTGCGCCAGGCACATCAGTGGGTGACGTTTGCCACGGCCACGCCGCTGCAGCTGGCGATCGCGACGGCCATCGACGAGGCACCGGCGCGCGGTTACTTCGAGCAGCTGTCGGCTGAGTACACTGCGCGGCGCGCGGCACTCATCAGTGCCCTGCAGGCAGCCGGCCTCGCGCCGCTGCCGTGCGAAGGGTCGTACTTTCTCTCGGTCGATCTGCGTCCGCTCGGCATCGATGATGACCGCGCGTTTTGTCGCAGCCTGATCCACGACTGTGGCGTGGCCGCAATTCCGGCGTCGGTGTTCTATGTCGATGGGGCGACGGCGCCACCGGTGGCGCGCTTCTGCTTCGCCAAGTCGCTCGCGACAATCGCGCAGGCGCGTGAGCGGCTTGGCGGATGGCGCGTACGCCTGCAGGGATGACGCCCCGCCGATGCAACGGTGCGTGGATCGGCGGCAATGCTCACGAACTGCTAACATTGCGGCCGCTGATTGCTGTGCAGAACATGGTAGACTGTTGGGTGAAAGGCGTGCAACGTATTCAGCGATGGTCGACGCCTGACTACGAGCAATCCGGTCTTCCTCGCAGGCCTCGCGCCGAAGGAGCCGACATGGTTCACGAACAGCACCGCATCCTGATCCTGACCAGCGACGCCGGCAGTGGCCATCGCAGTGCCGCACAAGCGCTCGAGGCTGCGCTGGTCCAGCGCTATGGCACTGCCGCGCAGGTCGTGATCAAGAACCCGATCCATCACCAGCATGCGCCGGCGGTGTTGCGCAACGCCGAAGGCTTTTACATCGATCTGGTGCGCTACGTTCCCGACGTCTACGACTGGCTGCACGAGGTCACCGATCAACCATTGCCGGTCGCACTGCTATCGCAGGGCGTGCGTCAGGCTACGCATCGTGCGCTGGTCGACATCCTCGCCGACACCCAGCCCGACGTCGTCGTGAGCGTGTATCCCCTCTTCACGTCGCTGGTCGCCGCAGCATATCGTCACAGCAACGCGCGGCCGGGGCTGGCCACCGTCGTGACCGATCTCGGCGCCGTGCATCGGTTCTGGTTCGATCGCCACGATGACCTGTGCATCGTACCCACGCTCGAGACGCGCACCAAAGCGATCAACTGTGGCATTGATCCAGCTCGGGTCGTCATTGCCGGCATTCCGGTGCACCCACGCTTTGCAGCCCCGCGGGGCAGCGTCAGTGCACTTCGTGCCAGTCTGGGCTGGCATCAGACACTCCCGACCGTCCTGCTGATCGGTGGTGGGGCCGGCGTGGGGCGCATCGACGCGATGGCGCGGGCACTCGATCAATCGGGGCTCGCGATCCAGCTTGCGGTGGTCGCCGGGCGCAACCACGAACTGGCCCACACGCTGCGCGGGCGCACCTGGCGCATTCCGACACACATCTACGACTTTGTGCCGCTGGCCGATCTGATGATCGCCGCCGACGTCATCGCCACCAAAGCCGGCGGGCTCAGCGTCAGCGAAGCGCTGGCAGTCGGGCGACCACTGCTGCTCTACGGCGCCGCGCCGGCCCAGGAATCGGGCAATCTGAGCTACGTCGTCGGACACGGTGCCGGTCTTCACGTCATCGACCCCGAGCACGTTGTGGCGCAGCTGGCTGGCGGGTTGCGGGATCCCACGGCACTGGCGCGGGCAGCGCGGGCGGCGCAGACTCTCGGCCGGCCCCATGCGGCCAGCCAGATCGCAGAGCTCGCGTGGCACCTAGGCAGTGGCCGGCCGCGCGCGACGCTGCTCGGTTCGCGCAACGAGCTCAGCCGGCGCATCGCGTCATGGTTCTGAGCCGCGGCACACCCGGCCACCGGGTGTGCCTGCCACCGGTGCATCAACCCAGCGCATCGGCAGACTGTGGAACGCTGACTCGGGGCTGGCTGGAACCCGTCGTCTGATGCTGCCACGCGCCGTTCGCACCCCGCTCGCGACGCGACACGGGCACCGAAGCCTCTCGGTGCCCGTCGTGCCGCAGGTACAACGCCGGGTTGGTACGAACGGGCGCGTCCGCTTCGGAGGCATCAGCCCATCGCCGCGATCATCGCATCGGCAAACTCCGAGGTCTTCACCTCGCGTGCCCCCTCCATCAGTCGCGCAAAGTCATAGGTCACCGTCCGCGCGGCGATCGTGCGTTCCAGCGCGCCGACGATCAGGTCGGCAGCTTCGTGCCACCCCAGGTGGCGCAGCATCATATCGCCGCTGAGGATCACGCTCCCCGGATTGACCTTGTCGAGGTCGGCGTATTTCGGCGCAGTTCCGTGCGTCGCTTCGAAGATCGCATGCCCGGTGAGGTAATTGATATTGCCGCCCGGCGCGATGCCGATGCCACCGACTTGTGCCGCCAGGGCATCGCTGAGGTAATCGCCATTCAGGTTCAGCGTGGCGATCACGTCGAAGTCATCGGGGCGCGTCAGCACCTGCTGCAGCGTGATGTCGGCGATCGCGTCCTTCATCAGGATCTGCCCGGCCGCCAGCGCCGCACGCTGCTCGGCATTCGCCGCCTGCTCGCCGTGCTCGGCGCGCGTACGCTCCCAGCGCGACCACGGGTAGATGACGTCGGCGTAGTCACGTTCGGCCAGCGCGTAGCCCCAATCGCGGAAGGCACCCTCGGTGAACTTCATGATGTTCCCCTTGTGCACCAGCGTCACGCTGCGGCGGCGCTGCGCGATGGCGTACTCGATCGCGGCGCGCACCAGACGCTCGGTGCCCGCACGGCTCACCGGCTTGATGCCGATGCCGACCTCGACGCCGGCTTCGTCGCTGCCGAAGCGGATCTTGGCGAAATCACGGGGGAACTCGGCCTGCAGGAATGCCAGCACGCGCGCGGCTTCGGGCGAGCCGCCGGCGTACTCGATCCCGGCATAGATATCCTCGGTGTTCTCGCGGAAGATCACCATATCGACGGCCTCGGGCCGGCGAACCGGTGATGGCACGCCGGCGAAGTAGCGCACCGGTCGCAGACAGACGTACAGGTCGAGCATCTGCCGCAGCGCAACATTCAGGCTGCGAATCCCCTTGCCGACTGGGGTCGTCAGTGGCCCCTTGATGCCCACCAGATACTGCTGGAACGCACGCACGGTCGCTTCGGGCAACCAGTCGCCCGTCGCATGAAACGCCTTCTCGCCAGCGAGAACTTCCAGCCATGCGATGCGGCGCTGGCCGCCATAGGCGCGTTCCACCGCTGCATCGAAGACCCGCACGCTGGCGCGCCAGATGTCGCGCCCCGTGCCGTCGCCTTCGACGTATGGGATGATCGGCCGATCCGGAACCGCCAGGCGTCCATCGTGAATGGTGATCGCTGCGGCGCCAGGAATGAGATCAGCAGTCGTCATGAATCGCCTCCATCGAACGACAGACCGTCGTGATGCCATTATATACCACTCGTTCCGCGCCTATCGCCATCCGGTACGCCCCGCGCGCTGCGTGAGCCCTCATGCGTCGGGAGCAGGTTCCATGCTCGCCACGCGCCACATCGCCCGCCTCGTCGCAGTCGGTGCTGCGCTGCACGCCGCCCGCATGCGCGCCAAGACATCCGGCGGCAGGGTGCCCGGCATGCCCAATGGCCCGGTGCAGGCGCTGCCCCCGGGGTTGGGCATGGGCGCACGGCGTCGCATGGCCACCGCCCGCCGGGCCCCGCGAGCTGGTGGCGGGTGTGCCGGCGCGTGCCTGCATCGCCGGCCGCTGCGCCCGACAGCCATGGCCTGGCGCACCCAGGCAGCATGCCGTCAGGCGGATCCCCCGCGGGGGCATGGTATGATGGGGCCATGAGTGACGAGCCCGGCGGCGCCGTGCCTGATCGGCGCAACACGCTCAACGACCTCACCGGGCGCGAATGGACCTACGCCATCCGCTCGGTGCTGGCGACACGCTATCCGACGAACGGTCCGGCGAGTTATGCCCATCGGCTGCGTCGGGCCCATCCGTCGCCCAAACCACCACAGCTGATGGCCGAGCTGATCCGCTTCTTCACGCGTCGCGGTGGCGTCGTGCTCGATCCGTTTGCCGGCGTCGGCGGGACGCTGCTCGGCTGCGCGCTGGAGGATCGGCGCGGCATCGGCATCGAGTTGTCGCCGCACTACGTCGCGGTCTATCATCAGGTGTGCCAGCAGCTTCAGTTGAGCCCGCAGACGCTGATCCAGGGTGATGCACGCGATCCGGCATGCTATGCGGCACTCGAGGACGCGCCATGTGATCTGATCCTGACCGATCCGCCGTATGCGGGGATGCTCGCCAGACCGCGCACCGGCGAGCGCAAGAAACACGGCCAGGGTGCTGCGACGCCGTTCACCACGGATCCGGCCGATCTCGGCAACCTCGGCTACGAAGCCTTCCTTCCAGCGCTCCGCGATGTGATCCGGACGGCCGTCGCGCGCCTGCGCGTGCGCGGCCATCTGGTGCTGTTCGTCAAGGACCTGCAGCCCGATGCGGAGCATCACAACCTGCTGCACGCCGACGTCGTCGCACACCTGATGCAGATCGCGGGGCTGCGGTTTCGCGGCTATCGCATCTGGCACGACGAGAGCCTGAACCTGTACCCGTTCGGCTATCCCTATGCATTCGTCGCGCATCAGGTCCACCAGTTCATCCTGGTCTTCCGCAAAGAGGCCTGAATGCCGCGGCAACGCGGCGATAGTGAGCAAGGAGCAGTGTCATGGCATCCATCGGCGTCGCGATCATCGGTGCGGGTGGCATCGCGCTGGCCAATCATCTCCCCGGCATCGCACTGTGCCATGATGCCCGGCTGGTCGCCGTCTGCGACAGCGATCCGGCGACGCTTGAGCGTGCCCGTCGCCAGACCGGCGCCGCAATTGCGAGTGCCGATTGGCGCGACGTCGTGGCGCATGATGCCGTGGATGCGGTGATCATCTGTACACCGAACCATGTGCACGCCCCGATCGCGCTCGCAGCGATCGCCGCGGGCAAGCACGTGTTGTGCGAGAAGCCGATCGCGATGAACACTGCCGAGGCGCTGGCGATGTGGCAGGCAGCCGAGCAGCGCGGTGTGCGCCACATGACGGCGTTCACGTATCGCTTTGTGCCGGCGATGCGGTATCTGGCGCACCTGGTCGCCGCCGGCGCCATTGGTGAACCGCGGCACTTCCGTGTGCAACGGATGCAGGACTGGGGCACGCGCGATCTGGGATGGCGCCAGCAGCAACGCTTCGCAGCCAGCGGTGAGCTCGGCGACATGCTGTCGCATCGCATCGACTATGCCCATCTGCTGGTCGGGCCGATCGCGCGGCTCAGCGCCGATACTCGGCAATTCGTCGCCGAGCGCGACGGTCGGCCAGCCGACGTTGAGGATTGGGTCGCCATCCTCGCGGCGTTCGCCAATGGTGCGACTGGTGTGATGGAGAGCACCAAGCTCGCAACCGGATGTGGCGAGGGCAAGGACAGCCCGGATCGCTGCGAGGTGAATGGCAGCGAGGGCACGCTGGTGTATCAGTTGGGCCAGCCGCATCATATTCTGCGCGCCGATGCCAGTGATCGCGGTCTGCGCGTCGAGGCGGTGCCAGCCGAATTCTTGTGCCACCCTGGCAGCCCGCGTGATCCGGCGGCTGGTGATCCGTTGGTGACCTTTCGCTATGATCAGGCGATCGAGTTCATCGCGGCCATTCGTGAAGCTCGGCCATGTGTGCCGTCGTTTGCGGCCGGGTGTGCGGTGCAGGCGGTGATGGACGCGGCGTTGCGTGCCGCTGCCGATCGATGCTGGATCAACGTGGCATATCCGGTGCTGTCGTGACGCCTCGCGAGCGTTCCATGCCGGACGAGATCGGCAGGCGTGCATGGCGCACCGACATTCAGGGGTTGCGTGGTATCGCCGTCGCGGCGGTGATCGCGCACCACGCCGGGCTGCCGCTATCGGGCGGGTTCGTTGGCGTCGACGCCTTCTTCGTGATCTCGGGCTACGTGGTGGCGCAGATGCTGCTCCGCGAGTGGCAGGTGACTGGCCGCTTGCGTGATGCGTTGGCACCCATGATCCACACACAGCGCCGTGTCATTCGGGGTACGGCTATATACTGACAGCGACGAATCTGCGCCCCGGGAGCGCTCGGGGCGCTCGATACCGAACGTGAAAGGAGCATTCGCGTATGGATGCGCTCAGCGCACTGCGTCAACGTCTTGCCGCGATCGCCGATCTCAACGGTGCGATTGCGACGCTCGCCTGGGATCAGGAGACCTACATGCCGCCGGGCGGAGCCGAGGCCCGTGGCCGACAGCTGGCGCTGCTCGGCCGCATGGCGCACGAGCAGTTCACTGACCCACAGGTTGGTCGGTGGCTCGAGCAGATCGAGCGCGATGGTGGCACATTTGCTGCCGGATCCCTCGAGGCCGATCTGCTGCGGGTCGTTCGGCACGATTACCAGCGCGCGACGCGCGTGCCCGCGGAGTTCGTCGCCGCGATGATGGAGCATTCGTCGGCGGCGTACGATCGCTGGACGCGCGCCCGACCAGCGAATGCGTTTGCCATGGTCGCAGACAGCCTCGAACGGACGCTCGAGCTGAGTCATCAGTATGCGGGCTACACGCCGGGCGTCGCACATCCGGCCGATGCACTGATCGGCGAATCCGACGAGGGGATGACGGTGGCGCAGATCCGACCGCTGTTCGCCGAACTGCGCGCGGGCCTGGTGCCGCTGATCGAGGCGATCGGCGCGCGCCCTGCCCCCGACACGACATTCCTGACGCGCCACTATCCGGCCGCCGCACAGCTCGCCGTCGGCATGGAGTGCGCGGTCGCGTTTGGCTATGATCCACAGCGTGGCCGCCAGGACCTGACGCACCATCCGTTCGCGACGCGCCTCAACCATGGTGATGTACGCATCACCACGCGGGTGCGCGAGGATGACTTCAGCGAGGCATTCTTCAGCACACTACACGAGGCTGGCCATGCGATGTACGAGCAGGGTGTGGCTGCTGAGCTTGAAGGCACGCCACTGGCTTCCGGCACCTCGGCGGGTGTGCACGAGAGTCAGTCGCGCCTCTGGGAGAACATCGTCGGGCGTAGTCGTGGGTTTGCCGAGCATATCGTGCCGCGGTTGCGCACAGCATTTCCGCAGCAATTCGCCGACGTAACGCCCGATATCTTCTATCGGGCGGTGAACCGCGTGTCGCGTTCGCTGATTCGCACTGATGCCGACGAGGTGACTTATAACCTGCATGTGATCATTCGGTTCGATCTCGAACTCGAGCTGCTCGAAGGCCGACTGGCCGTACGTGATCTGCCCGAGGCGTGGCGCGAGCGCTATCGCCGGGATCTGGGCGTGGTTCCGCCCGATGACCGCGACGGTGTCCTGCAGGATGTCCATTGGTTTGCCGGATTGATCGGCGGGGCGTTTCAGGGATACACGCTCGGCAACATCATGAGTGCGCAGTTCTATCGGGCTGCCTGTGCAGCCCATCCCGACATCCCCGAAGCGATCACGCGGGGCGAGTTTGCGACGCTGCACGGCTGGCTGCAGCGCATGGTCTATGCGCATGGGCGGCGCCTCGATGCCGATGCAGTGGTACGCCACGCGACCGGTGGCCCGCTGACGATTGCGCCGTACCTGGCGTATCTCGATGCGAAGTACCGCGCGCTGTACCAATGCTGAGGCAGCGACCGGTCGACCGCATCCATGAGCTGTTGCCGATGCTGTATGCGTTCTGGGCGTTGGCGGCACTCGGTCGTGCCATCTACCAATACGTGGCCCGCCAGCCGCACGATGCACTGCCGACGCATCTGTCGGCGCTCGCGGGCCTGCTGTACCTGGTGATCGCCGGATTGCTGCGGTGTGATACTCCACAGACGCGCCGCTGGGTGCGATGGCTGCTGCTGCTCGAACTCGGCAGCGTGCTGGTGGTCGGCAGCATCGACTGGGTGTGGCGCCCATTCGCCTACACCAGTGTCTGGTCGGCATTCGGTGCCGGCTACGGTTTCATGCCGCTGCTGCTGCCGCTGGCTGGCCTGTGGTGGCTCGCGCGGCAGCGCGTCAGCGCAGCGGAATGAGCTCGTGCGGCAGGTCGCGGTCATCATCGTGGCGCTGGATCATCGCCGGGCGGTAGATGCCGCGCGGCGTGATGATCGCGGCGACTGCACACGCCGCAGTGTGGCCGCGGCGGTCCGGTGCTGTCGCGCGTGAGCCAGTGGCGCTCAGCGCATAGCGTGGGTGTGGCGCGTCCGCCGGGATCGGCGCACTCCACACGGCTCCTGTGGGATCGACCCATTGCGCCTCGACGAGCGTGAGGGTCGTGGTGCTGCTGTCGGCAGCGGTGATTACGTGGCCGGCAGCACGTGCCACCGCCGCGAGCCACGGCATGTCGGCGAGCTCGGGGGCAAATGTCAGTCGCAGCGCCAGCTCGCTGGCTGCCATGAGCAGTGGTGCGAGCATGGCACCATCATCCGGCACGAGCGCGAGCGCATCGCCCGGCTCGAGCAGCGCCACGGCGCGCCGCGCGGTTCGGCCGACGGCGCGTACATGCTCGCGCCACTGCCGTTCCAGCACCGCCACCGCACTGGCCGCGTCGCCGCCAGCCATCGCCAATGCGCGCTCGGCCAGCGCGAGCGGCTCCAGCGGGCCGTGCCGCAGCGCCGACGCGAGCAGCCCTGCCGTGACGCTGCCACGTGCGAGCAGCAAGCCGAAGGCTGCCGCCCACGGTGCCACGGCTGCGGGCATGTCGGCTCCCAGAGCCAGCACGAGCTGGTTGGCATCGGCAAACCGGGTCGAGGCACCTGGCCAGCCGACCGTGAGGCACCAGTGGGAGTCATCGAACTGGAGCCACGTCGCCATGTCGTGCATCACACGCTCCTGATCGTCGGTCTGCGCCATCACCGGCCAGCGGGGTGTCGTCGGATCCGGCCCGGGTTGGCAATGGGCTCCCTGCATCACGAGGGTGGGCGCGGAACCGTGCCGACATCCCATGCGCGTCGTTCGAGCCACAGGAAGCACACCAGTGTACCGATGGCCGCGACGCCGTAGCCGATGCGCACGCCCAGCTCGTGCGCAGCCGCCGCCTGTTGCGCCAGCGATCGTCGCAACGCGCGCACATCGGTGGCCGGCGGGCCGTCGAGGCCACCGAGCACGACACCGCTCATGTCACGCAGTGCCGCCTGCTCGCTCCACAGCAGCCAAGCGCCGCTGATGCCGCGACTGACGCCGAGCGCCAGCACGCCGAGCATGACGCCGACCAGCACACTCACGGCGACGCGCACACCCCACGCGCGCATCACGCACCACCCGACGTCAGTGCCCGATGTACCACCCGATGCGCCACCGCGCGAAACACACCCCACGTGCGCCACGAGCCGCGGATGTCGTCGCTCACCGTGTCGGGAGCGCATTCCAGCGCGGTCGCCAGTGCCGGCAGCTCGGCCGGCCAAACCAGCCCGTAGCTGGCGATCTGTTCCGCCGGATCGCGTGGCGCCAGCGTCCCCCCGACCTCGTCGAGCAGCCACGCATAAGTGGTGAAACATACGTGCTCCGGTGCAGTGCGCACGGCATAGGTGATCCGCGCCAAGAACTGCCGCACCACCACTGCGAGCCCGGTCTCCTCATCGACTTCACGCAGCAACGCGTGTTCGATCGGTTCGCCATGGCCGATGCCACCCGTCAGCAGGCGAAAGGCAGCGGGAGGATAGTAGCGCTTGCGTGCCGTGATCAACTGGCCGCCCGGGCGCCGGATGACCATGCACACTTCGCCGACGCGATCCGGCGCATCGAACGGTGCGACATCGATGCGATCCAGCACGGCATGGATGTGCTGCGGCGTGCCGTAGCGGGCCTCCAGTGCAGCCATTCCATCATCAGCCATCGTTGCCTCCCTCGTGGGCCGGTCGGGGCTCTGGTGTGCCGACACGCAGCGCGACGAACAGCACCGCGCCGGCGAGGCGCAGTGCCGCAGCGATCAGCAAGGCCACGCCATACCCCAACTGATCGCCCAGCAACGTGCCGATCATCGGCGCCAGCAGCGTCGCGGCGTGCGTGGTGAGCTGATACACCGCGATGGAACTCGCCACCTTGTCGGCAGGAACCGTCGCCAGCGAGATGTCGAACAACACCAGGTTGATGCCTGCGCCGAAGATACCGGCGATCGCGGCGAACACCACGATCGGCGCGATGTCGTTCGCCAGTGCAGTGAGCAGCGGATACAGCGTCAATCCGAATGCACTGATCTGCAACACCAGCACATTGCCGCGCCGTCGCGTCAGCGCCGTCCAGACGAAATACCCGACCATCACGATGCCGCTGTTCACCGTGTTGATCAGGCCGATCTCGAAGTCTGATGCACCGAGCTGACGCACCCAATACAACGGGAAGAGCGGAATCGCCATCACCAGCCCGAGGTTGAAGACGAAGGCAGCGGCGACGAAGCGGCCGAACGGCGGATTGCCGCGCAGCGTCGTCACGACGCCACGCAGCCCCGCGTCATCGCGGGCATCCGCGGCCGGTGGCGGATTGTCGGGAATGGTGATCCGCCGCGAGGCCAGGAAGCTCAGCATGCCACCGGCGAACGAGGCGATGAATACCAGTTGGTAATTCAGCGGAAAGGCGACACGATCGAGCACCAGGCCGACCAGCGCGACCGTGATGGCCGACGTGATGCCGAGCACCGACCAGCGGCGGCTCATCAGCGCCTGACGCTCACTCGGGCCGACCACTGCACCCATCACCACGGTGAACGTGATGCCCACCACTGTCTGCGGGATGGTCACCAGCGCCCAGATCGCGACCGTCACCCAGGCAGCGAGGGTGTGATCGACGAGGAACGGCACGATGCCCATCACGACGTATGACCACTGCACCAGCGAGCGCGCGAACGAGTATGCCGGCACCATGTTGCGCTGGCGCTCGAGTGCGCGCCCGACCGCAATCGCCAGCAGCATGCCGGTGAACGCCGGCAGCGCGGTGAGCAGACCCACGAGGTAGGGTGGTGCGCCGAGCCGCACGAGATACACCGGCAGAAACGACGACACGCCGGTGACCAGCCCAACGCCGAGGCCGTCGATGACGACGCTGCGCGCGTTGCGTTGTTGGATCGCGGCGGGCGAACCCTGCGACAACGCCTGCATGGTGCTACGCCTCCCGCGCCCGTCAGGGGGCGCCGAACCACCGCTCGCGCAGTCGGCGATCAGCCTCGTCGACCGCTTGCTCGGGCGACAATACGCCACTGAGCACTTGGCGCTGCATCACACGCAGCTCCTGCTCGACCAGCGCGCGCTGCGGATAGGCCGGCATCGGCACAGCCACGGCCGCCTGGCTGCGAAACACACGCGCGATCGCCATCCGTGGCGTATCGCCCTCGAGAGGCAACGCCCCCCGTGCTGGCTGCATATCGCCCTCGAGCAATGCCCGTTGTGCGCTCTCGGAGCTGAGAAACCGCGCGAATGCCAGTGCCGTCCGCACTTCGCTGCCACCGAGCCGCCGATTGGCCACCAGCACGTCGGCACGCAGATACGGGCGCGCCGGCTGGTCGGTATCGCTCAGGCGCGGCAATGGCGCCACCGCCAGATTCTCGCCCCACAGGCCGCGATACAGCGCCAGATGATGGGCCCAGTCGAAGGTCATCAACGCCCGACCATTGCGCAATTCACGATCGACCAGGATGCTCTGTTCGGCCGGCGCGAGGAGCTCGTCGTCGGCCTGCAGCTGCTGCAACCAGGCGAGCCAGCGTGTTGCACCGGCACGCCCACTGCCCCCCAACGCGAGTGTGCCATCGTCGGCGAACACGCGCCCACCGAAGGCATACAGATATCCGATGGTGGTATCGACCGACAGATTCAGCGCCAGACCCCATACCGGCGCCGTGCCCCGCCGGTCGGTCAGGCCGCGTGCGCGCTCAAGCAGTGTCGCAGTGTCCTGGGGGGGCACCAGCACGTTGGCGCGGTTATAGTACAGCGCCAACGTGTCGAAGATCAGTGGCACACCATACAGTTGCCGGCGTGCATCGACCGTCGCGTAGGCTGCCGCCAGGCTCGCCGGGATGAAGTCGGCGAGTTCATCGGTGCTGAATGCATCATCGAGCGACAGCAACGCGCCATCGCGTGCCAGATCGCCGATCCAGGGATGCGGCACGATGGCGATGTGTGGACCGCTGCCACTCGCCGCCGCGCGGCGCAGCTCGCCGGCGAACGTCGCCAACGGCACTGCCTGCAGGCTGACGCGCCCCTGAGTGCTGGTGCGATTGAACTGCTCGACCAGACGACCGAGCGTCGCGCGCTCGCCGCCGTACCAGCCATGCCACAGGACCAACGTCGTCGCCGGCAGTGCCGCCGCGGTCGGACTTGTCGCACCGGGCGCCCCCGTGTCGGTGGGAGCCGCGCACGCCACGGCGACGATGACCGCCAGCGCCATCACGGCGGCGCGTGCCCTCGCCATGATCACTCCATCGCCACCAGCGTGCGTGGCAATTCGTCGTAGTTCGCCATGCCATCGCGGCGGAAGACATACGTCCGCTCGTCGTCGGCAGTCGTCAGCGACACGTGGTTACCGGCGCGATCGATCGCGACCAGGTTCATCGCGTTGTTGGTTCCGCGCATGATCGGCCGAAGATCGTCGAACGCCTCGTGTGCTGCCTCTGCCAGCGTACGCCCGCACTTGAGATACAACACGACGCTGCGCGCGGTACTGGCGCGGATCGCCGCCTCGCCCCAGCCGGTGCACGCCGCGGCGCCGAACCGGTCATCGGCATAGTTGCCCGCACCGATGATCGGCGAGTCGCCGAGGCGCCCGGGGTATTTCCAGGCCCAGCCGCTGGTGCTCACCGCCGAGGCGATGCGGCCGGCGTTGTCTTGTGCGATGAAGTTCACGGTGCCGGTGACGTGCTCGGGGTCGCTGGTGAGGCCGGCCGAGCGCTTCAGCAATGCCGAGACCAGTTCGGGTATGCCGGCCCAGTCGATCATGTCGCGCCCCTCGATGCCGGCACGCCAGGTTTCGGCAGCCTCGGGGGTCAGGAGGTCTTCGGCGGCCATGCCGAGCTCGGCAGCAAACCGCGCCGCCCCCTCGCCGACCAGCATCACGTGTGGCAGCTCGTCCATCACGCGGCGTGCGACCGAGATGGCGTAGCGGTAGCCCCGCAGTGCGCCGACGGTGCCAGCGCGCAGGCTGGTGCCATCCATGATCGAGGCATCGAGTTCGACCTGGCCGAGCAGGTTGGGGTAGCCGCCATAGCCGACAGAATGATCAGCGGGATTGTCCTCGACCAGGCGCGTGGCAGCTTCGACGGCATCGAGCGCCGAGCCGCCCGCCGCGAGAATCTGCCATGCTGCATCCATGCCGATTGAGCCGTTCGAGCTTGCAATGACGATCATCGTGGTTCCCTCGCGTGGTGCGCACCGATAGTGGTGGCAGTATAGCATCAAACCCGTGCGCTGGGCCGCTCACCGATCAGTCGAGCAATGTGCGCCAGGGTGCCAGCCGCACGTCATCGGCGATCAGGCGTCGCCAGTTGTCGCGGATGACCGCTGCCATCGCCGCGGTGTCCAGGCCATGAATATCGGCCAGCGCCGCGATCACGGCATCGAGCTCGCCCGGCATGCCGACACGCCCCAGCGCCCATTGTGCCGCGCCGGGATTATCGGTTTCGCTCAGGGTGCGTTCGAGCGGCGTCGCCGCCGCCAGCGCGCGCAGCTCGGCCGAGACGGGCATGGCACTGCCAAACGAACACCATGCGCCGTGCTCGAGCAGCGCGGCGAGCGTGTCGTGCGATCCGGAATACCAGTGGATGATCGGCCGTCGCACGCGATGGCGCCGGAGTGCGCTGGCAACGTCGGCTTCGGCACCCTTGGTATGTAGCGAGACGATCTGGTCATTGATGGCCGCAGCGTGCAGCATGTGGTCCAGGACGCGGCGCTGGGCCGGGTGGTGCGCCGGATCGGGGTCGAGGACGTAGTCGAGCCCGACTTCGCCGATGATCGGTGTCGCTGCCAGGGCAGCGGCATGCTCGGCGAGGGCGCCGTCGAAACGATATGCTTGCCACGGGTGGATGCCAAAGCATGGAATGATCCAGCGACACCGTGTCGCCAGCGCCATGGTGCGTGCATGGCTCGCCGGGTCGAGCGACATCGCCACCGTGAGAATGCGGCGGGCGCTGATCTCGGCAATCGCCTGATCGGCCAGCACTGCATCGGCGTACAGATCGAGATGCGTATGGGCATCGAGCAACCAGCTGACCATTACGCCGGCACCGCCACGACGCCCAGCGCACGCCGCACTGCTGGCGCGACGATGGTGCCGTACAGCTCGATCGCCCGCATGATCTGCCGGTGATCGGTCATCCCCAGGTCAATCTGCATCAGGAAGCGCTGATGGCCGAACAGCGCATGCTCGTACAGGATCTTCTCGATGACGTCGTCCGGGCTGCCCAACACCAGCGCGCCACGTGGGCCGGCGAGGTGTTCGAACTGCCGCGGCGTCATCGGCCCCCAGCCACGCTCGCGGCCGATGCGGCTCATCACTGCGGCGTATCCCGGGTAGCCCTGCGCCCGCGCGCTGGCGCGGTCGTCGGCGATGTAGCCTGGCGAGTTGATGCTCACGGGCAAGCGTGCCGGATCGTGCCCCGCCTCGGCTGCCGCGGTGCGGTAGAGCTGCACGAGCGGCGCGAACCGCTCGGGTGCACCACCGATGATTGCCAACGCCAGCGGCAGGCCCAGTGTGGCGGCCCGAACGACCGACTCGGGCGTACCGCCGACGGCGATCCACACCGGCAGCGCGGCCACCCGTGGATATACCCCGCGGCCGTCGATTGATGGGCGGTGCGTGCCGCGCCAGCTGACGCGCTCGTGTTGCCGCAGCGCCAGCAGAAGCTCCAGCTTCTCGGCGAACAGGGCATCGTAATCGTCGAGGCGATAGCCGAACAGCGGGAATGACTCGATGAAAGAGCCACGGCCGACGATCAGTTCGGCACGCCCGCCCGAGAGATGGTCGAGCGTCGCGTACTGCTGATAGACGCGCACCGGATCATCGGAGCTGAGCACCGAGACGGCGCTGGTGAGCCGGATGCGCGTGGTGCGGGCGGCGGCGGCGGCCAGCACGACGGCTGGCGCCGAAACGGTATAGTCGGGGCGATGGTGCTCACCGATGCCGTACACATCAAGGCCGACGGCGTCGGCGAGTGCGATCTCGTCGAGCAGCTCGCGCAGCCGGCGGCCGGCGCCCGCGGGGGTAGCATCGTTCGTGTCGCCGAAACTGTAGATCCCGAGTTCCATCATCGTCCTGTCGTTGATTGGCTAGCCGGCTGGCGGTGCCGTCGTGCCAGCGCAGCATATGGCTGCGAACCTCAGTATAGCAGAGCCCGCGCCTGCGGGTCGCCCGCACAGCCCTGCTCGCAGTATATAATGGCGGCGCACCGCGACGCCGGCACGGGGCGGCGTTCGCCAGCTTGAGAGGAGCCCAGGCAGTGGAGATCGATTGGGAGGCCAAGTTTGCCCGCGAAGGGCTCACCTTCGATGATGTCCTGCTCATCCCGGCAGAATCCCACGTCCTCCCGGCCAGCGTCGATGTGTCGGCACAACTTACCCGCGGCATTCGCGTCAATATTCCGCTGGTCAGCGCAGCGATGGACACCGTGACCGAGCATCGCCTGGCGATCGCCATCGCCCGCGCCGGCGGCATCGGCTTCATCCACAAGAACATGTCGGTCGAGGCACAGGCCGAGATGGTTCGCAAGGTCAAGCGCTCCGAGAGCGGCATGATCATCGATCCGATCACCATGCCCGTCGACCGTACCGTCGGCGACGCGCTCGACCTGATGGCCGAATACCGCATCTCGGGCATTCCGATTACCACCGAACACGGCGATCTGGTCGGCATCATCACCAACCGCGATCTGCGCTTCGAGACCGACCGGACGCGACCGGTGCGCGAGTTGATGACCAGCCGCGATCTGGTGACGGTGCCCGAAGGTACGACGCTCGATCAGGCGCGGGAGATCCTGCACCGGCACCGCATCGAGAAAGTGCTGGTGGTCGATGCTGCGGGGCGGTTGTCGGGCATGATCACTGTCAAAGACATCATGAAGCAGATCGAGTACCCCGATGCCTGCAAGGACGAGCATGGCCGCTTGCGCGTCGGTGCCGCCGTCGGGATCGCCGGCGACTATCTCGAGCGTGCTGCGGCACTGGTGCGCGTCGGTGTCGATGTGTTGGTGGTGGATACTGCCCACGGCCACTCGGTCGGCGTGTTGCATGGCGTGGTGGCGTTGCGCGAGCGCTTCCCCGATGTGCAGCTGGTCGCCGGCAATGTCTCGACGGGGAGCGGTGCCACCGCGCTGTGTGAGCGTGGCGTCGATGCCGTGAAGGTGGGTCAGGGCCCGGGCAGCATCTGCACGACGCGCATCGTCACCGGCGCCGGCATGCCGCAGATCACGGCCGTGTCGGATTGCGCACGGGTGGCCGATCGCTATGGCGTGCCCGTGATCGCCGATGGCGGCATTCGCTACAGCGGTGACATCGCCAAGGCGATCGCTGCCGGCGGCCATACCGTGATGATTGGCTCGCTGCTCGCAGGAACCGATGAAAGCCCCGGCGAGACGATCCTCTATGAGGGGCGCAGCTACAAGTCATATCGGGGCATGGGTTCGCTCTCGGCGATGCATCAGGGGAGTGCCGACCGCTACGGTCAGAGCAGCGACCGCAAGAAGATGGTCGCCGAGGGCATCGAGGGGCGGGTGCCCTACAAAGGGCCGCTCGGCGACACGATCTTTCAGCTCGTCGGTGGGCTACGCTCGGGGATGGGCTACGTCGGCGCGGCCGATATTGCAGCGCTGCGCCGCGATGCCCGCTTCATCCGGATCTCGATGGCCGGCTTGATCGAGAGCCATCCCCACG
>CAIQIY010000427.1 GCA_903871975.1 uncultured Chloroflexota bacterium
CGATGGCCAGCGCATCGCGTTCGTCGCCCTGGTGAGCCCGCCGGTCGACGCGGCATCACCGCTGCCGACGTCGGTGCTCTACCTGATGCCACGCGACGGTGGCACGCCCGAAGTGGCCTGGGCGCCCGGTGCCGGGCAGCTCTGGCTGCCAACCTGGAGTCGCGATGGCCAGGTGATCTACCTGTTGCACAGCCTGAGCCTGACGTTCGGCGGCGCAGGCGACTCGCGCGACAACCTGCAGCTCGTGGCACTGAACCTCGCCGATGGCACGACGACGCTGGTGCAGCGGGGCGCGCTCGATCCGACGATGGCACCGGACGGCACGCGGCTGGCCTTCTTGCGCTTCGCCGACGATGGCTATACGATGGACCTGATGCTGCTCGAGTTGGCGACTGGCCGCACGATCCGGGTGATCGAGGGAGCTGGCTTCGATGGCTTCTATGCACCGCGCTTCTCGCCCGACGGGCAACAGATCATCGTCGCGGCGATCGGCGGCCCCGAGACCGACTCGACCGGCCAACCGGTGCGCAGCGACGGCGCATGGCATGCACGCGTCGCCGCCTGGCTGGCGCCACCACGGGCGCTGGCGCATGGCGCACCCTGGGACCTGTGGATCGTGGCTGCCGATGGCAGCGGGTTGCGCCGGCTCACGTGGCTGTACGAAGACCTGCCGATGGCGACGTTCTCACCGGATGGCGACGAGATCGTCTTCCTGGCGTATGGCGGATTCTATCGGATGCGACGTGACGGCAGCGAGCTGCGCCGCATCGATGAGCAGGGGGCACATGGCGGCATCACCTGGCTGGCTCCGTAGCGCACCTGCGTCGGCGGGCTGCGGCTGGGCAATCCGGGGCGCCCGATGAGCAGCATCGATCGCCCGACCGGCCATCCCCCGATGCTCGGTCGTTGCCTCGACGCCGCACCATGGCTGGCGTATGTCGCGGCCTATGATTTCGGCCCACTCGCGCCGAGCCGGGTGGTGCTCCATCATACCTGGCGCCCGACGGTCGCCCAGTGGGCCGGTGCGCGCACGATGCGGGGCATGCAGCGCTTCTATGCCAGCAAGGGCTGGGATGCAGGCCCGCATCTGTATATCGCCACCGACGGCATCTGGCTCTTCACGCCGATGTCCGAGATCGGCATTCACGCCGGCCGCGGCAATGGCAGCCTGCGCGCCGGCTGGTATTCGATCGGCGTCGAGATGGTCGGCGATTACGACGAACGGCCACCCACCGGCGTGATCTGGGAACTGACACGACTGGTGCTCGGTAGTTTGTCGCAGCGGCTGGGCATCGCGCCACGTGCGTTGATCAGCTTTCACCGTGATTACAGCCCCAAGAGCTGCCCGGGGCGCGCCGTCGGCAGCGAATGGGTCTACACCGAGGTCGAAGCGTGGCTCGCCGAGCGCGTGCCGCCGCCGACGCCACCCGCCGTCGTGACGCCACCCGCCGTCGTGGTGCCGCCGTCGACCGATGAGGCCTACCACGAAGCCTTGCTCGAGCACGCCTATCGGCAGCGCGGCGAGGGCTACCAAGGGGGCTGGGCGTTTCACGATGCGGCGCGCCGCGACCAGCTCGGCATGCCGTTGGCGCGGCGCCGGGCCATCGAGGCAGCCGGGCGGCGCATCGTGTTTCAGCCATTTGCGCGCGAGACGCTGTATGCCGCGGTGCCCAACTGGGGCGACGCCGAGCGCCTGTCGACAGCGCTGGGCGGCAGCATTCCGCCGCCCGGCAGTCTCGGGCGCGCGCTGCTGGATGCGCTGTTCGCCGCGGGCGGCGTGGCCTTCGAGCCACAGCAGCCGCTCCACCGAGCTGCCGCGCTCGATCTGCGCTGCGGCATGCCGCTCGCCGGCGTGCAGCCGGTGCGCAGCGCAGCGGGGACATTGCTGGTCCTGGTGTGTGCCTGCGAGACGCTGTACGCGCCAATCGATCGCCCACACCAGGTGGCGCGCGCCAGTGCGCTGCGCGATCCCGCGTTGCGCGAACTGCTCGGGCGCGTGGCATATCGCGCCGCCGGCCAGCCCTATCACACCGGCGATGCGTTTCAGCGCATGGCGCGACAGCACGATCTCGGCGTGCCACTCGGGCCGGCCACTCTGGTCGCCGCGGCTGGTCGCCGCGCCCAGCTGGCGGTCTTCGCCGCCGACGCGCTCTGCAGCGAACCCGACGGCCGCATCGTGCGGCTGAGCGCACTCCCGGCTGGGCGGCCGGTGCTGGCGGCCGCTGCACCACCGCTGGCCATCGCGCAGGTCGCCCGTGCCGGCCCCGGCGCGAGCGCCTGGTCGCCACGCTTCGGTGCCCGCATCGGCGCCATCGCCATCCACCGACGCAGCGCGACCCTCGAGCAGCTCATGGCACCCGGCGCACGCTGGTCGCCACACTACCTGGTGTGCCGCGATGGCGCCATCATCCAGCTCGTCGACGACACGCTGGCAGCCTGGCATATCGGCCTGGCAACCTGGCGCGGGCAGCGGCGC
>CAIQIY010000428.1 GCA_903871975.1 uncultured Chloroflexota bacterium
AGTGCACGCGTTATGACAATCCTGGCGTGCGCCGTGACGCCCCCGTGCTTCGTCTGGCCGGCTCCCGAGTGCCGCCCGGTCGCTGGCGTGACCGTTGCGCCATGCCGCGTCTGTTCGGTGAGTGCAAGCATTATGACAATCCTGGCATGCGCCGTGACGCCCCCGTGCTTTGTCCGACTGGCCCCCGGCACCGCGGGGCCAGGCATGCGCCGTAGCGACCTCAGAGCGCCGACGAGACCAGCAGCTGGGTATAGGGATGCTGCGGATCCTCGAGGATCTGGTCGGTGAGCCCCGCCTCGACGATGTGGCCATGCTTCATCACGATCGTGCGACGGGCCAGCTGCTTGATCACGCCCAGATCGTGCGAGACCAGCACCATCGTCACCTGCTGTTCCCACTGGATGCGGCGGATCAAGTCGAGCACGCGTGCCTGAACCGACAGATCCAGGCCGCTGGTGACTTCATCGAGCAGCAGCAGGGCCGGGCGACTGGCGAGCGCGCGGGCGATCTGGACGCGCTGCAACATGCCGCCGCTGAAGGTCGGTGGCGCGTCATCGATGCGTTCGACCGGCAATTCGGTCTGGTGCATCAAGCTGGCCGCCCGTTCGCGAATGGCAGCGACGTTGCGCCAGCGCGCCAGCAGCAGCTTCTCGGCGACGTTGCCGCCGACGCTGAAGCGCATCTCGAGGCCGAGTTCGGGCCGCTGATGCACGATGCCGAGGCGATCGTTGCGGAACTGCCGCATTGCATAGCGATCGAGCCGCAGCAGATCGATCGGCGGCGCCGCCGGGTCGGTCGGCTCGCGATACCAGATCGCCCCGGCATCGGCGGGACTCGTGAGGTTGAGCATCTGCAGCAAGGTACTCTTGCCGCTGCCGCTCTCGCCGACGATCCCGAGCACCTCGCCGCGCGCCAGCGTGAACGACGCCGCGGTGCAGGCGTGGACGGTCGCGCACCACGGGCATTGGCTGCGCTCGTGGGCCGGCCCGACCGAATCCGTGCAGCGCGGGCAGCCGACGCCGAAGCGTCGCGTCAGGCCATCGACGCGCAACACCCATGTGGGGATACTCTTCATACTGCCTCCGGCGGCACCAGCGCCCGGGTGCCGACCCACACTGCATCCTTGACATCCTGCCGGCACCGCCATCGGTGGCGCCGGCCGCCGCAACGCCCGTGCGCCATCACGGCACCGCCTGACGGGCGGCGCAGAAGCTCGTGTCCGAGCACGTCGTCACCCAGCGCGTCGCACCATCGGCATCGCTCACCGCGTGGCTCGTGAGGAAGCTGTCGCCGCAGCCGCAGCGGGCACACCGTTGGCCAGGCGTATATTCGACGCGAAACGGGACATCCTCGAACTCCAGCGGGGCCACCGAGGTGTGCGGCGGCACCGCATAGATGCGCTTCTCGCGCCCGGCGCCGAACAGGAACAGCGCATCGGCCTGGTGCAGCTTGGGCACATCCCAGCGCGGGATCGGCGTCGTGTCCATCAGGTAGCGATCGGCGACGATCACCGGATACTGCGTCGCGATGCGCAGATCGCCGGCACGGACGACGCTCTCGTACATGTAGACCCACATCCGGCCGTAATCGGCCTCGCCATGCATCACCGTCGCACGCTCGAGGTTCGGCTCGACCCAGCGCAGCGGATCGACCATCGGCACCTGCAGCACCAGGATCTGATCGGCGCGCAGCCGTTCCTCGGGGATGCGGTGGCGCGTCTGGATCACCGTCGCGTCGGCGGTGACCGCCGTGAGCGATACCCCGGTCGTCTGGGCGATCAGGCGGCGCAGGTTCACCGCATTGACGCTCTCGTCATCGCCCTGATCGATGACCTTGAGCACGTCCTCGGGCGCGATCAGGGCCAGCGTGATCTGTAGGCCGCCGGTGCCCCAGCCGCGCGCGATCGGCAGGTCGCGGCTGGCGAACGGCACCTGGTGGCCCGGCAACGCGACGGCCTTGAGCAACGCGCGGCGCACTTCGCGCTTCGAGTCTTCGTCGATCAGGCCGTAGGTGTAGTGCAGCTCATGCATCGCCATCCTCCTCGTCGGCGGCAGCGTTGGCGAACGCGGCGGCGAGCGCACGACCCAACCGCCCGCCGGCGTTGGTGGCCGCATGGCGTTTGGCACGCTCGAGCACCTGCAGATCGGCTTCGAAGGTGACGTAGTGCGGCAGCTTGTAGTGTGCGGTGAAGCCACTCGCCTCGATGCCATCGCTGTGCAACAGGACGAACTCCTCGTCGGCGGCCGGGCCGGACTCGCCGCTGAGGCCGCCGGAGCGTACCTGGTTGAGCACCGAATCGAGGATCGCCATGCTGATCGCCTTGACCTCGCCCTGGCCGTAGGTGAAGCCGTAGCCCAGATGGAAGCGCGGCGCGGCGTCGCCGGCGCGCACGCTGTGCGCCTTGGAGACCGTCTCGCATTCGGTGGCTTCGAGCTCGCCGATCCAGACTGCGCTGCCGTCGACGGGATGCGCTACCGCGATCGGAAGATGACCGTAGCGTAATTCGGCCAGCGTCGGATGCGCATCACCGTAGCCGCGCACGCTGCTGTAGGCGTATGTCAGCAAGCTGCCGGTGTCGGCCTGCGCCAGCGCCTGCAGCCGGGCACTGCGCGGGCAGGGGAACTGCAGCGCCTGGCGCGTGATGTCGAACGGCTCGGTCGCGTCGGTCGCCGTCGGCACCGGTACCACCATCTGGTGCGCCCGCAGGTGGTCAACAACTTTTGGGAAGTGGCCGATGCCGCCGTCGGCATGCGTTGCCGCGAACCCCTCGACCAGCGTGGCGATGCGCGCGATGTCGTCGTCGCTCTCGCGCGCCAGCGTGGCACGCAACAACCGGATCTGGTAATCGGTCGACGGCCCGAGCAGCTGACCGCCGGGAATGTCGCGGAAGGCTGCCGAGATGCGCCGGGCGCACTGCATCAGCCGCCCGTGTGCGGGCAGTGTCGCCATCACACGCGGCAGCGTCGCACGGTAGGCACGCAGCAGAAAGCTCGCCTCGATGCTGTCGCCCTCGGCCTGCTTGACCGCCAGCGCCGCGAGGTGCGGCGCATACAGCGCCCCCTCGTGCATCGCACGGCCGACCGCATGACGCAGCTGGTGCTGAATCTGGTCGAGCGTGAGCGGCGGCGTGCCGCCACGCGAGCGGTAGTGCTCGACGAGCACTTCGGCGTTGAGAATCGCGGCAGTGCCGCCACGAGCGGCGATATACCCCATCACGCTCCCCCTTCGGTGATGTGCGTCGACCGCGGCAATCCGGCGCAGCGTCCGCCCTGATCGACCAGCACGACATCGATGCCGCACGGATAGTGTGCGCGACTGGCCTGAAGCGGCGCGAGCCACGCTGCGGCAGCCGCGTCCACGGCGAGCGCGCGCGTTCCGGCGATGCCCGGGCCGCGCAGCTGCCACGTCACGGCGTCGGGCGCCGTGCCATCGAGGTGGGCGACGAGCACCACGGCGGTGGCGCCGGCTTCGGGGAACGTGAGCGAACCCTGCGGCAGCTCGGCCAACAAGGGGGCGCAGGCGGCATCGGCGAACAGCGCCAGCTGCGCCTG
>CAIQIY010000429.1 GCA_903871975.1 uncultured Chloroflexota bacterium
AGCGACGCTGACCCATTGATGGTGATCGGTTGGTCGGTTCCGCGCGGCGTGACGGTGCATGGGATCGCATCCATTGGGAACACCTCGCTGCTCAATGGGTGGGTGGTACCCACATCATCGCAGCGTGGTGTTCTCCTGGTACCGCTCCTCCCCTCTCCACGACGTTGCATCAGCCCTGGTGAGTCTCACCCGCTTCACGTCATCCCCGCGCCGTCTGTGCTATACTGCCCACAGCAGCGACGTACCGGCGTAGCCGGAGCGAGCGGAAGAAGGTCAGGCATGAAACTCGAACGGTTCACCGAGAAAGCCCAGGAGGCGTTCCAGGAAGCACAGGAGATCATGCACGACCAGCACCACACACAGCTGGATGTCGAGCACATCTTCCTGGCGATGTTGCGCCAACGCGAGGGATTGACCACCCGCGCCATCACGCGGCTGGCCGTCGACGCCGACCTGGTCGCCCAGCGCGTCGAACGCGAGCTCGAGAAGTCGCCCAAGGTCTACGGCCAGTACGGCTACGGCAATCAGGTGTACATCACACCGCGTACCCAGCGCCTCGTCAAGCGCGCCGAGGACGAAGCCACGCGCCTGAACGACCAGTTCGTCGGCATCGAGCACCTCCTCATCGCCATCAGCGGCGAGCGCGAAGGTGCGTCGTCACGCATCCTCAACGGCTTCGGCATCGACCAGGAGCGCATCTATCAGTCGCTGATGGAGATCCGCGGCCCACAGCGTGCCGACCACCCCAACGCCGAAGGTCGCTACGAAGTCCTCGGCAAGTACAGCACCGACCTGACCGAACTGGCGCGGCAGGGCAAGCTCGACCCCGTGATCGGCCGCGAGGTCGAGATCATGCGCATGATGCGCATCCTGTGTCGCCGCAGCAAGAACAACCCGGTGCTGGTCGGCGAGACTGGTGTCGGCAAGACGGCCGTGGTCGAGGGCCTGGCGCAGCGGATCGTGGCCGGCGAGGTGCCGCAACCGTTGCGCAATCGCCGTCTGTTGTCGCTCGATCTCGCCAGCATGGTCGCCGGCTCGAAGTTTCGCGGCGAGTTCGAGGAACGGCTCAAGGCGGTGATGGAGGAAGTGCGCACCAGTGCCGGGCACGTCATCCTGTTCATCGACGAGCTGCACACCGTCGTCGGCGCCGGCGCGGCGGTCGGCTCGATCGATGCCTCGAACATGCTGAAGCCGGCACTCGCCCGCGGCGAGATCCAGGTGGTCGGCGCCACCACCAGCGACGAGTACCGCAAACACGTCGAGAAGGATGCCGCCCTCGAGCGGCGCTTCAGCCCGGTGTTCGTCGAAGAGCCCGACATCGAGACGACGGTCGCGATGCTGCGTGGCCTGCGGCGCCGCTACGAGGAGCACCACGCGCTGACGATCAGCGACGAGGCCATCCAGGCAGCGGCGCGCCTCTCGAGCCGCTACATTCAGGACCGGTTTCTGCCCGACAAGGCGATCGACCTGATCGACGAGGCGTCGGCCAAGCTGCGGATCGACATCTACTCGATGCCGCCGGCGCTGCGCGACCAGGAGGCCGAGCTGGCGCAGCTGCGCGCCGACGAGGCGGCAGCCGGGCAGCGGCGCGAGTACGAGCGCGCCGCGATGCTGCGCACCCGCTCGCTGGCGCTCGAGACGGCCTACACCGCGGCCCGCAGCGCCTGGATGCTCGAAGCCCAGCTCGATGAAGTGGTCGATGCCGATGATGTCGCCGCGATCGTGTCGTCGTGGACCGGCATCCCGGTCCAGCGCATGCTCGAGACCGAACGCGCACGCCTGGTCGAGATGGAGGCGCGGCTGCACGAGCGGATCATCGGCCAGCACGAGGCGATCACGGTGGTGTCCGATGCCATCCGCCGCGCCCGCAGTGGCCTGCGTGACCCTCGCCGGCCGATCGGCAGCTTCGTGTTCGTCGGCCCGACGGGTGTCGGCAAGACCGAGCTGGCCAAGGCGCTGGCGGCATTCCTTTTCGACAGCGAGGATGCGCTGACGCGCGTCGACATGAGCGAACTGCAGGAGCGCCATACGGTGTCGCGGCTGATCGGTGCGCCGCCCGGTTATGTCGGCTACGACGAGGCCGGCCAGCTGACCGAGAGCGTCCGACGTCGGCCGTATCAGGTCATCCTGTTCGACGAGATCGAGAAGGCGCATCCCGATGTCTTCAATACGCTGCTGCAGCTGCTCGACGACGGCCGCCTGACGGACGGTCAGGGCCGGACGACCGACTTCCGCAACACCGTGGTGATCATGACGTCGAACATCGGCACCGAGCATGTGCGGCAGCAGGGCATCGGCCTGGTGCGCACGGCCGATGGCGATGCGCGGCGTGCCGCGCGCGAGCGTGTGCTCGAGGCGATGCGCCAGGCATTTCGCCCGGAGTTCCTCAACCGCATCGACGAGATCGTGGTGTTCCACGCGCTCACCGAGGTCGAGCTGCACCAGATCATCGATGTGCTGGCCGCCGATGTGGTTGCGCGGCTGGCCGAACAGGGCATCGCGTTGGCCCTCGACGCCGAGGCGCGCGCGCTGCTGGTGCGCGAAGGCTACAACCCTGCATACGGCGCCCGGCCGCTGCGGCGGACGGTACAGCGCCTGATCGAGACGCCGCTGGCGCGCGGGCTGCTCGACGGCACCTGGCGCAACGGCGACACGATCGACGTGACGGTCGATCCGGCCACTGGCCAGCTGAGCTTCGCGCGCCGCGTGGCCCTCGAGGTCGCGCCCGCGCAGCCGGCGGAGTCGCTCGGCACCTGAGGTGTGCCGGCGTGGCACGGCCGCCAACGCTCACGGCGAATGGCGGCCACACCAGCGCGGCGCCTTGTG
>CAIQIY010000430.1 GCA_903871975.1 uncultured Chloroflexota bacterium
CACCGGCAACGCGTCGAGCGTCGCCGCCAGTGCCGCCCGGGCCGCCAGCCAGTAGCGCACCGTCGCGCGGCTCGCGATGTCGACCAGCGCACGCCGTAGCGACGAACGATCGAAGAGCGCCGACGGATCGCCCGGCACCACATCCGCCGTCAGTCCATGTTCGGCCGCCAGCGCCGCCCCCGAGGCATAGGTCGCCAGCCGCACCGGGCGCCCGACAGCGCGCAGGCCACGCGCCAGCGCCAGCATCGGCACGACGTCGCCGCGCGTCCCCAGCGCCAGCACCACGATCGGCCGCCGCGCCTCAGCCATCGCGCGCCATCTCGGGTATACTGGGCCAGTCAGACGCCGGCATCAGCACAGGAGCATCGACCAGCATGTTGCGCATCACCGTCGGCCCATTCCAGTTCCAGGCACGCTTCGAGGATGCCGCTGCACCGCAGACGTGCGCTGCATTCCGCCAGCTGCTGCCCTACCGTCAGCAGATCATCCACGCTCGCTGGAGCGGCGAGGCCTGCTGGATCCCGCTCGGCGACTTTCAGCTCGGCGTCGCCTATGAGAATCACACCAGCCATCCCTCGCGCGGCGACATCCTGTTCTATCCCGGCGGCATCAGCGAGACCGAGATTCTCTTTCCGTATGGCAGCGCCTGCTTTGCCAGCAAGATGGGCCAGCTGGCCGGCAATCACTTCATCACACTCATCGATGGTCACGACCAGCTCGCCGCCATGGGCCGCATGGTGCTGTGGCAAGGCGCCCAGCCGATTCAGTTCGAACTCCCCGCCTGAGCTGCACCGCCAGGCTGCCGTCATGGCCTGACGAACGACTGCCCCAGTGCCGCCGGCGCTTCGACCGACAGGCGCCCCAGCAGCCAGAGTGCCGGGCGCCGCAGCGGTGCCGGCAGGCCGGCGGCGATCCGGCTCACCGCGGGATTGGTCGCGCCGTTCACCAGCGCCAGCACCAGGATCATCAGGGCGAACGGCGCCAACTGATACACCTGTGTCGGGATTCCGTCCAGCACGCCCGGCGGCGCCCCCTGCCAGCGCGTCGCCAGCGTCTGCAACGCGCCGAACAGGTAGCAGCCCAACGCCACGCGCCACGGGTTCCAGCCGCCGAAGATCACGATCGCCAGCGCGATCCAGCCGATGCCCGCCGTGTGGCGATAACTCCAGCCCTGCTTCAGGTCCAGCGTATACGCCGCGCCGGCGATCCCGACCAGCGCGCCGCCAATGACCACGTACCAGGCCTGAAGCGGTACGACGGCGCTGCCACGGGCGAATGCAGCGGCGGGCCGCTCGCCCAGCGCCCGCAACACGAGCCCCTGACGCGTCCGGAACAGAAACCACCACACCGCCGGGATGAGCAGCATGCTCAGGTAGATCACCGGCGTGTGATCGAACAGCACGGTGCCCAGCCAGGGAACGTCGGCCAGCCACGGCACCGGCAGGTGGCTCACTGCCACGCCCGACACGCGATTATACGGATTGCCCAGGAACGACGACAGATCGGTGCACAACAGCGCCAGCACGAATCCGACGGCCGTCTGCGATTGGCGCAGCCGCAGGCTGACGAGGCACAGCACTGCCGCTACCAACGCGCCCACCAGGGCAGCAGCCGCGAACCCCAGCAGCACATCGCCGGTATGCAACCCGACGGCGAAGCCAGTCATGCCCGCCAGCAGCATCTTGCCGTCGAGCGACAGGTTCACCACACCCGCCCGCTCGCTGATCGTCTCGCCCAGTGCCGCGATCACCAGTGGCGCGGCACCCGCCAGGATCGCCGCCAGATCGATCGCCAGGCGCGTCGCATCCATCGTCACGTGCTCCTCGCCACCAGCGCGCGCGCGATCAGGGCACAGAACACCAGTGCGCCCTGCACGACACCGCCGAGGCTGCTGTCGACCTGCAATGCCAGCGGCAACTTGAATGCGCTGATCGCGAACGCGGCGAACGTCAGTGCGACCGGCAGGACCCAGGCTGGTCGCGCGTCGACCAGCAGCACGACCAGCAGGGCCAACAGGCCGATGCCGCTCGAGACATTCGATACCAACGCGTGGAACACGGCGAGCACTTGCAGCCCACCTGCCAGGCCGGCGAGTGCGCCACACGCCGCCAGTGCCGCAGTCATGCGCCGTGTCGCCGGCACGCCGAGCCGTTCGGCGGCCGTGGAGTTGATGCCGACCGCGCGAATCTCGAGCCCCCAACGGCTGCGTGCCAGCACCAGCCAGACCATGCCGATGGCCAGCAAGCCGAGGATCGGGGCCGCCGGCACCAGGCGTACACCCTCGAGGGTCGGCAGCCACAGCTCGCGGGGCAGTGGCTCGGTACCGGTGATCGAGGCGCTGCCGGGCTTCTTCCACGGGCCGGCGACCAGGTAGAGCACGCAGCCGGTGGCGAGAAAGTTGAGCCCCAGGCCGGCAAAGATCTCGCTGACCCGGCCGTACCGCCGCAACAGCGCCGCAGCACCGGCCCACGCGGCACCCGCGACCAGCGCGCCGGCC
>CAIQIY010000431.1 GCA_903871975.1 uncultured Chloroflexota bacterium
CGCAAGCGCAGCACCGTGCGGTAGCACTCATCGATGAGTGGCTGCGCCTGACCGCGCACCTTCTTCGCCAGCTCGATCTGGTCGGCACCCGGCAATGCCAGCAACCCCTCGATCTCGACCAGGCGCTCGCCGAGCGCAGTGGCGATGGCTCGCCCCTGCTCGATGATGCGATCACGCGCGGTGCCGTCGAGGCGCTCGCTGCGACCAGCCGAGCGCAGGAAGCTCTCGAGGACCTCGGACAGTGCGTCCAGACGTGCGGCCTCGGGGGCACGCAGCTGCTCGTCGTCGTAGGCCTGACACAACACCGCCAGCACCGCTCGCCCCACACCCGCCGATGGCTCGATGACGAACGGCACCACATGCCGCCGGCTCTCGGCGTCGTAGTAGCTCAGTCGGGTGATACTGTGGGTGTTGGGCTGTACTCGTGCCTGCAGCCCCAGGCTAGCCTGGTCACGCGTGTGCGACCCAAGGTCGTAATCGCTGCGGCTGGCGATCCCCTCGATCTCTTCGTATCCCAGTGTCGGATAGTCGTACATCAGATCGAACGTGCGCCGCGAATAGTGCGCCAGGTCTGCCGGTGGCACGTCGTACACCTGGATGCGCTCGCGCGGAACACCGATGCGCTCCCACCAGCTCAGCCGATCCTCGAGCCAACGCGCATGCCACGCCTCTTCGCTGCCCGGCATCACGAAGAACTCGATCTCCATCTGATCGAACTCGCGCACCCGGAACAGGAAGTTGCGCGGGTTGATCTCGTTGCGAAACGCTTTGCCGATTTGCGCGATGCCAAATGGCAGCTTGCGGCTCGTGCTCGCGAGCACATTGGCGAAATTGACGAAGATGCCCTGGGCCGTCTCGGGCCGCAGATACGCAAACGAGTCGGCGTCGGCGACCGGGCCGATGGCGGTGCGGAACATCATGTTGAACGGCCGTGGTTCAGTCAAATCGGACGAGCCACACGCCGGACAATGCCCCCGGAGATGATCGGCGCGCCAGCGCCCTTTGCAGGCACGACAATCGACCAACGGATCGTTGAAGGTCTCCTCGTGGCCGGAGTAACGCCAGACCAGGCGATTCATCAGGATCGAGGCATCGAGCCCTTCCATGTCATCGCGCTCGTAGACGTTGGTGCGCCACCAGTCGTTCGTGATATTGTTCTTCAGTTCGACGCCCAACGGGCCGTAATCGAAGATCCCCTGGAGTCCACCGTAGATCTCGGATCCGGCGAAGATGAACCCTCGACGCCGGGCGAGTGAGACGATCTGCTCAAGGCTGCGTGCTGGCATGTGCTCCCCCCCTTGCCACAGTGGCGGCAACAAAAATCCCCGGGCGATCGCTCGCCCGGGGACGCACCCATCGGATGCGCGGTCCCACCCCGGTTGCCGGCTCGGCCGGCCGCTCGACATGCATTGGATGGCTCCACAGCGCCGTTCCCCACGATGCCATGCCGACCTCGCACCAGCGTCGGCTCGCTGCGATGGCACCAGTGGGTACTCCTCTGCTTCAATGCCAGCCGGATTATAGCACGCCCGCACATGCCGGCTCAGGCATCCGGCCGCGGGCCGCCACCCTGCGTGTAGATCTGCGTCGTTGCGATCGAGGCATGGCCCAGCAGCGCCTGGACGGCACGCAGATCCGCACCACCCTTGAGCATATGCATCGCAAATGAATGCCGCAGCATGTGCGGATTCACCTCGTGAATGCCGAGTTGCGCGGCATATTGCTTGAGAATGAGCCAGAACCCCTGCCGAGTGAGCCGCTTGCCGCGATGGTTGAGAAACAACGCATCGGTCACATCGCCGCCGGCACGCGCCAGCTGCGGTCGCCCGATGTCGTAGTATTCCTCCAGCGCCGTCAGCGAGGACTCATTGAGCGGCAGCGTGCGGGATCGCCCGCCACGGCCCACACATCGGACGCGACGAGCATCGAGCGATACATCGACGACGTCCAGTGCGACGAGTTCACCGACGCGCACGCCGGTGGCGTAGAGCACTTCGAGCATCGCCTTGTC
>CAIQIY010000432.1 GCA_903871975.1 uncultured Chloroflexota bacterium
ATCAGGCGTGGCGGCGATGGGTCGAGCATCCCGATCTCGGTGGCCCAGGTGTCGGCGGTGACCGTCGCCATGATGCCGAGGAACATCCAGAAGAGCGCCGCCGGCTCGCCACCGAGCCCGTACGCCAGCGCCAGCAGCGCACCTGGGCCGCCATTGGCCAGAACCTGGCCGAGATCGCGGCGGCCACCCTTCTCGAAACGCGCGCCAGCGACACGTTGCTTGACCGCCCGGCGCCAGCGCGTCAGTGCGCTCGACGAGACGAAGAATGCGACGAGCAGCACGCCCCACACCCATCCGCCGATGCCAAACGTGATGGTGCCGACGAGGACTGCGCCGGCCCAGCCGCTCGGTGCCAGCGATCCGCGCTGCCAGGCCAGCCCGCCGATCACCAGGCTGGCGAGCGCACCGAGCAGGATGCGCCATCCGTCGACCATGCCATTCCCTCCGTTTCATCGCGCGATGCTGCGCGCCGCCCGGGCACAGGCACTGCCGCGGCGCCGGCACAGTGATGCACGACGACCATGCCGCGAGCGGTGTGCAGCCCGCAGCGATCATGGTGTCGGCGCGGACACGAGCGAGTCCTGGCCGGATGGCCCCATCCGGCGCGCGTAGCGGTATGGAAACCGCGCCAGATTGGCGCTGCACAATCCGGCGGTATCCATCTCGATCACGGCGGCGGCGATCGGCAGGTAGGCAGCACGATACGCCACCGCCGACTTTACGACGATCATGTGCTGTTCTTCGGGCACGATGCCGACACTGCGCAATTGCGCCAGATCCATCGGCGGCGTCTTGACCGTCGTGAGCACGATATTGATGCCCCGAACCCGCAGCCAGGCAGTCGGCCCCATCGAGACGTCGGCACCGTACAGCGACGCGAAGTGGTGGTCGCGGCGTTCACAGGTGAAACGCCCATCGCCCAGATGGCAGACCACGCCGGTGACCAGCTGTGGTGCGCCGTGCCAGCGATCGACTGCGCCGCCGACCGTCAGCGTGACGCTGGCGCCGAGGCCGGCCTGTTGGCAACGAGCGACCGCTGCGGGATCGGCGAGTACGATCGTGCCACGTGTGACGTCGGCATCGAGCATGGCGCGCAGGGCATCGGTGCCATCGCCGGGCGTACCACCGCCGATATTGTCGGCCGAATCGACGAGGATGACCGGACCGGTCGGCTGCAGCAGCGCCTGGCGAACCGCGACATCGGCGGGCAGTTGTGCGATGTGCGCGGCATCGCGCTGGGCGAGCAGCAGCGTGGCGAGCCGGCTGGCGAGCCGCTGCGCCAACTCGGGCTGATCATCGGTGCACACCACGATGGACGTGCCGGTCCAGGGCGTGTCGGCGTAGGCGAACCCGGCGAAGACGCTGATCGCGAGGACGGCCGGGTGGCGCTCGAAGTCGGCGACGGCAGCATGCACCGCACGCAGCGGCAGGTCGGCGGTGCCGGTAGCCTGGGGGGCCAGCATCAGCGGTGGCGCGACGTGGGCCATGGTCGGGCGGATTTGTCCGGCCATCAGCCGTTCGAGCAACGCTGCGCACTCCAGCCCCCGATCGTAGGCATCATCGTGGGGGTTGGTGTCGTAGGCCACCAGCAGATCACAGGCGGCGACGATGTCGGGGCTGATGTTGCCGTGCATGTCGAACTCGACGACGATCGGCACCCCGGCGCCGACGATACTGCGTACGCGCAGCAACAAGTCGTACTCGGGATGCTGGCTGTCCTCGGCGACGGCCGCGCCATGCAACGCGAGCAGCACACCGTCGAGCGGCATGGCAGCAGCGAGGTGTGCGAGCAGGGCGTCGTGCATGGTGCGGCGAGCGTCGGTGGTGATCATGCCGCCCGGCATGGCCGCGGCGTACAGTGTGCCGTGCAGCGACCAGCCACGGGCCCGTGCGCCATCGATCATGCCGCCGATGCCCGTCGCACTGCCACCGAGGTGTGCCGGCACCGCATCGCCTGCCACGCAGCACTGTGCCTGAAACAGCGCCAGCGTCGTCGGGACGGTGGCGAACGTGTGCGTCTCGTGTAGCCAGCCACCGACGGCGACACGCGGGACAGGCGCGCGGGTCATGGGCGTGCTCCTCGCTGCCGGCTATCCCAGCCGATCGACGCCGGGAACGCCGCGACGCTCGATCGCCTGGATGCTGAACAACAACGCGCGCGGCAGGTGAAAGAAGCCTTTGTACGGCCCACCCTTGCTGAGCAACGCCGGTGTGCCATCGCGCGCCAGGTAGCCAAACCATTCGCCGTGCAGCGGATCGGCGAAGTGGGTGAAGCTGTAGTGATCGACGCGCTCGAGCCATTCGAACCAGCGTGCCTCGCCGGTGAGCACGGCC
>CAIQIY010000433.1 GCA_903871975.1 uncultured Chloroflexota bacterium
CATGCCCTTTGTGAGATATGCCATCTCGCGAAAGCGCTGGGCGAGCACACGAAAGCTATAATCGAGCGTCTGGATGATTGTGGTATCGGGCAAGAAGCGTGTCGTCGTGCCCCGCCGCTCAGTCGGGCCGAGCTGGACTACTGGGGCAACCGGGACACCTTCGCGATATTCCTGCATGTAGTGCATGCCATCGCGACCGTTGTAGACATCGACACGCAGGTATGACGAGAGTGCATTCACTGCCGAGACGCCGACGCCATGCAGCCCCGACGAGACCTTGTAGCCGCTGCCGCCGAACTTGCCGCCGGCATGCAGCCGTGTCATCACGACCTCGAGGGTGCTGATGCCGAGCTTGGCATTCAGCCCTGTCGGAATGCCCTGGCCATCGTCGCTGACCGTGACGGAGCCATCGGCGTGGATCGTGACGGCGACGCTGCTCGCACGGCCAGCCATGACCTCGTCGACCGAGTTGTCGACGACCTCGCGGACCATGGTGTGGAGGCCGTTGATGTCAGTTGGCCCAATGTACATCCCTGGGCGCCGACGCACGGCCTCCATGCCTTCGAGTACCTGGATCTGACTCTCGTCGTAGACGTCGGCCGTAGATGAAGTATTGTTGGTGCTCATCGCTGATGCTGTTCCTTCTGACGCGTCAGGCTGGTGGCCGGGCGACAGCCAGCGCGTTGGTGATGACCCCAGGGATGGTGTGCAATCCGACGAAGATGATGCGTGCGGCAGCGAGCCCACTGCTGATGTAGGCTGCGCCAATGATGGCGATGATTTGTCCAGCTGACGATCCGGCCATCCACTCCCAGATCACGCTGGCGCCGCTCGGAATGACGAAGCCGGTCAGTGCCAGAAATCCAATCGTGGGCCAGAACGCGCGCCAGACGACGCTCGCACTGGTACGAATGGCGTGCAGCGGGTTCTGTGGCGTGAGCGCGATCACCTCGTTGGTGAAGCTCAGCACGATACCAACCCAGAAGAACGCGAACGTGAGCACGATCAGCAGGAGTACGCCGATCGGCTGGAAGATCACCATCAGCAGACTGATCAGTACCAGTGCCGGCACCACGATGAGCAGCCCTGCAGCGCCGATGATCAGCGCTGCCGCGAGCTGCCCGGCTGCGAT
This sequence comes from uncultured Chloroflexota bacterium, assembly GCA_903871975.1. Lineage (GTDB taxonomy): Bacteria > Chloroflexota > Chloroflexia > Chloroflexales > Roseiflexaceae > CAIQIY01. Next base: position 1,133 of record CAIQIY010000433.1, read on the forward strand.
GGCGGCGATGCGCTGCATCCAGCCCTCCGGAGGTGATGCGGTCGATAGTACTCCGGCGATGATGATCGCCAGGTATGCAGCACCACTTGCCAGCAAGCCGATATTGATCACACCGAAGGCGGCGATCGCCGCACCGATGGTGTCGAGCTCGATCGGTACACTGTCGCCACCGAGCGCAGTACGTAATGGGATGACCGGTACACTGCCGATCATGATCAACGACTGACGCCAGTCACTCGCCGCATAGACGGCGACCATCTCGCGAACAGCCGCCATGTCCTGCGTAGCGCCAGTACGCTGGAGCTGCTCGACGAATGCGCCGAGCTCCTCGATGAGCGGGCGCAACGAGAGCTGGGCGCCGAACACAATGATCCCGTTGAGGATGAGCGGAATGATGAGGATCCAGGGACGTCGATGCACGACGGCATACCCCTCGCGCACGATATCGATCGTCCCCAGTCGTTGTTCTGGCTGCTTGGTCACCCGTTCCCTCCTTGTATGGCAAAGTATACCATACCTAGTGGGGGGAATGGGGGGATGATGAACACTTGTTCGGGATGAGAAGCGCGCGTACCGCCGGTGGTGACACCGGCGGCCGCGCCAGTCGTCATGTCGCGGCGACGACGCGATTCTGCAACGTGCCGATACCGTCGACCTCGGCTTCCATCACGTCGCCCGGGCGCAGATACTCAGGTGGTGTGCGGCCAAGGCCCACGCCGGCCGGTGTGCCCGTCGCGAACAACATCCCTGGTTCAAGGGTAGTACCAAGTGAGTAGTATGCGATGATTGCCGGGATATCAAAGATCAGGTCACCAGTATGCGAATCCTGGCGCATTTCGCCGTTGAGGCGCAAACGGATCCCCAGACGCGCCGGATCAGCCAGCTCATCGGCGGTGACGATCACCGGGCCCATCGGGCAGCTGCGGTCGAGGCTTTTGCCCTTGAAGAATTGCTGATGGCGTGACTGCAGATCGCGAGCAGAGATATCGTTGATGATTGTGTAGCCAAACACATAGTCGAGCGCCTCTTCGCGCGCGATGTTCTTGCCGGCGCGGCCGATGATGAAGGCAAACTCGACCTCGTAGTCAAGTTCTGTCGTGACCTGCGGATCAAGCGGTATCTCGTCGCCGGGGTTGCAGACGGTGTGCGCAGCTTTGGTGAAGAACACCGGAAACTCCGGCAACCGCGGCTCACGGCCACGCGCCCGATCAGACTCAATCGCGTGGGCGACGTAATTCATGCCGAGACAGACGACGTTCTGTCGGGGCCGGGGAATCGGCGCGAGCAGCTGGACCGATGCAAGTGGTGTCGTGCGTTCGCGCCGCTCGAGGGCTGCCCGGGCACGCGCGAGTCCTTCTTCGCCACGATCGATGAGGCTGAGCATATCGGGGGCGACGGTATCGAGGGCGACGATCTGATCGCCGTCGACGGCGCCAATACGAACCTGGCCGATGTCGCGGTATGTCACGAGCCGCATGGGTTGATCCTCCACGTTGAGATTGCTCCAGTCATGCCGCCCCATTCTACTACAATGCTGTTGCGAAGGCGCACTGTGCCCGCTGGGAACGGGTGATTGTGCGCACACATGCATCCAGCATGCCAACGTCGGCGTCTGGATGGTGCGAGGAGTCGCGAGCGAGGATGGAGCGTAAACCCGATGTCGGTGTTGCCCCACGATGCAGACAAGGCCCGCTATGTTGCGCAAATGTTTGCGCGCATCGCACCGGGCTATGATCGAATGAATCGCCTGATGACCTTCGGGCTCGATGATGGCTGGCGTACTGCGGCGGTGTCGGCTGTCGCGCCACCGCACGAGGCGCGTGTGCTCGACGTCGGCACCGGTACGGGCGACTTTGTCGCCTTGCTCACGCCATGGGTACCACAGGGGCTGGTCGTCGGCGTCGACTTCACCGTGCCGATGATGCACGCAGGCCGCCGGCGCCACACCAATCCACGCAGCTGGTTCGTCGCTGGCGATGCATTGCGGCTGCCGTTCGCGGATGCCCAGTTCGATGCGGTGACGACAGGCTTTACGGTGCGAAATGTCAGTGACATCGCTGCTGCATTTGCCGAGATGGCCCGCGTGACTGCACCAGGCGGCGTGCTCGCCTGCCTCGAGGTCGCTCGACCGCAGCAGGCGCTGATCCGGCTTGGACATCGTTGGTACTTCGAGATGGTGGTGCCGCGTCTGGCGCAGGCATTGGGCGCCGATTCGACTGCCTACACCTACCTGCCGCAGTCGGCGCGACAGTTTCCTGCGCCCGAACGCTTGGCAACGATCATCGCCGACGCTGGCTGGACGCAGGTGCGCCACTGGCGGGTCGGATTGGGAGCGGCTGCGATCCATATCGCACGACGGGGCGACTGAGTCACGACGAGGAGGCAGCAATGGATGAATCCCTGGATGAGCGCCGGTCGACTCCGGCATCGCGTGGTGGCTGGTGTCTGCCGGCGGTGTTGTACGGCATGCTGGGGGCACTGCTCGCACTCGTGGTGGCACTGGTGATCGGAACGCAGTGGATCGATGGTGTGATCAAGCGCACCGTCGCCGGAGCCGCGGCGCCATTACAGACGATCATCGTGACGCCGACGCCCACGATCATCGATCGGGGTGGAATGGTTCTGCAGATGCGCGCACTGGCACGGCTCGAGACGCAACGCTATACGGTCGAGCGCATCATCGAAGCACGTATCGAGCGTGGTGACGTCCTGGATCTGGTGCTGGGCGAACGATTGCTGTTGATCGCCAGCGGTGAGGCGGTCGCCGGGGTCGATCTGGCAGCACTTCGTGCCGAGGATGTCCTCGTCAGCGATGATGGACGTAGCGTGACCATCCAACTGCCGCCGAGCCAGGTGTTCAGCGTGTCACTCGACAGCGAACGCACTCGCGTGTATGATCGGCAGACAGGTCTGCTGGCCCGGCCTGATCGAGACCTCGAACGCCAGGCGCGCCTCGAGGCCGAGGCGACGATCCTCGCAGCTGCCTGCGAGCAGGGCATGATGCAGCGTGCCACGACCGACGCTCAGCGTGCGGTCGAGCAACTGCTGCGCGCGTTGGCGTTCGACGAGGTGACGGTCCTTGTCACGCCGGGCGCCTGCCGCGTCGTCGACTGATCATCCCGGGGGTGCCGTCCGGGGCGGCACGTCAAGTATGGTGCCGATGGTGAAGGGAACGTACCGATGATCCAGACGTCATTTGATCCGGCGGCCGGAACGCTCTACTGGTACATGACAGACATTGAGTCTGGCAGTACGGCACTCGAAGGCGAGTGTGACGGTGCACTGCTGCTCGATGACAACGGCCAGGTGATCGGGCTGGAGCTGGAACTTGATGCGAGTGTCTCGCGTGATGATCTTGCATTGGCACTCCAGCATCCAGGCGTTCGGTACCACGCTGCGCTTGAACGCCTGGTGATCGCACTGTGCGATGATGATCCGTCGGTCCAGCCGCTCAGTCAGCCGGTCATCCTCGATTTCGACGCAGCAGGCCGCCTGCAGGGCTGCGAAGTCGGCGCTGCTGCAGTCTTCGAGCTGGATCAGCGTCTCGTGCGCCTGGCGCCCTGGATGATCGACCTTGAGGATGCGGTCGATCTCTCGGCCGAGGTAGCTGCCCGCCTGGCTGTCGCCGATGAATCCAACGAATCCGATCAGCCTGACGGCCTGAATGCCGCCGAGAATGCAGCGGGTCCGACGGCCACCGCGCTCGACCACGGTGCTGATGTGGCCGTCCGTCGCTCGGGGTTCATCGCGCTCGTCGGTCGGCCAAATGTTGGCAAATCGACACTGCTGAATGCAATCCTGGGGCAGCACGTGGCAATTGTCTCGGCGAAGCCGCAGACGACGCGCTCGGTGCTGCGTGGTATGTTGGTGCGTGATGACGCGCAGCTGGTCTTCGTCGACACACCCGGCATTCATCCGCCGCGAACGCGCCTGGGGGCGATGATGGTCGAGCAGGCCCGTCGCACCATTCCCGACGCCGATATCGTCTGTATGGTGGTCGATATCAGTGTGCCGCCGCGTCGACTCGATATCGAAGTCGCCGGCCTGGTGCAACGTACCCGCGTCCCGAAGATCCTGGTGTTGAACAAGGTCGACTTGCCGAACCCACAGGGCACCCTGCATCTCGATGCGTACCGGGCGCTCGGTCCGTGGGACATGGAGCTGGCGGTGTCGGCACGCAATGGCGCCGGCCTCGCGCTGCTCCTCGATGAGTTGACGTCGCGGTTGCCATCGGGTCCGCCGCTGTATCCTGCCGACCAGCTGACAGATCAATCAGATCGGGAACATGTCGCCGAATTGATTCGCGAGCAGGTGCTGCGTCTGACCGAACAGGAAGTCCCCCACAGCGTGGCGATCGAAATCGAGGAGTGGCTCGAGCGTGAGCACGGCTGGTATATCCGCGCGACCATCTATGTCGAGAAGGACTCGCAGCGCGGCATCGTCATCGGTGCGTCCGGTAGCATGCTCCGACGCATTGGAAGTGCAGCGCGGATCGCCATCGAACGACACCTGGGCTGCGCCGTCTATCTCGATGCGTGGGTCAAGGTGCGCACCGGCTGGCGCGATGATCCGACTGCACTGCACTGGTTGGGATACCGCCGATCAGCCAGCGAATCGTCGTAGCCGAACCGATATTGCGCTACCATCATCCGAGCCACCGCCAGACTCGCTCGACGCCCCGTGCGACTGCCCCGCGTGCCTGGAACTGTAGCCGCTGCAGCGCACTGTTACCGAAAAATCGCCCGCGCCGCAGCCGCCAGCGCGCCGACCAGGCGATGCTGCCGCGCTCGGCACGCAGCTGTTGCGCGACTGCCGCGGTTAATGGCAGGACTTCCCGTCGGAGTCGTGTCGTCAGCGTCGGGGCGGCGGGTGGAATGACGACGTGGCTCGCAGCGCCGATCATGTGGTCGAGCGTGTGTGCCATCGCGACGACATCACGGACGCGCACACGCTCTGGTACGATTGCACCACACTCTCCAATATTATGTTTTGCTGGATTTGGTACCGCGAGGGTGATAATATGGCTACTCGTCGGGAAGTGAGAGAATGCAGTGCCATTGCATGCTCCACCAAAGAGAGTATGCTGATGTACGAGTCCTAAGCGGTGTGCTGCTGCTAAAGCCAGTGATTCGGCATCATTGTTCTCGTTGCCGAACGAATACCCATATGCGCAGTCGAGATCGTTTACTTTCAACATCAATCCATTGTCGGGGTTTGGCAGCGGCATTTGTAATGCTTCATATGAACTTCTCACCATATGAGAAAGATCTGTTTCATCACGCAGGCTTAATACCCACGTCTCGTCGTCAATACGCATTTTCCGTAAGTTATTGACACTAAAATGCTCATTTGTCGCCATTGATTGTTGATATGCGAGTGGAATGACTTCCATGGCTTCTAAAACAACAATTAAATGTTTTGGGGTAATTTCACCAAAAGGAGTTCGTTTTTGCCATGCAATCATACTTGCTGATGCTTCAAATATTTCTTCGAGGAATGTAAATATATAGACAATGTCAATATCAGAGTATTGAACAGAATCATTGATTACTGCTTCAAGTGATGCAAGTTGCACACCAGTTGCAATAATGTTATCTGCCGAGTGCATCTGCAGCCAGGTTTCATCGAGGCTGAAATCAGTGACATCCCACAGACCATGGCTATCGGCCGGCACGGGGTCATCGGGGGCAAGCGCGATGATTGGCCGTTGCGCACGGTTGAGGCGCACGATCTGCCGCATCCCAAGCAATTCGCCCGACGGAGCGAATACCCGGATCGGTACCGGGGCAGTGTTCGTCAGCTGCTGCAGCCGTTCGAGGCCCAGGCTCCCGAGCGCCACGCCGTTGCCGGTACCGTCGAGGACGAAGGCAGGATGATCCAGATGCGTATCGACGATCAGCGGCCGTGCGGGGCGACCGCGGCGCACGTGGACGTACAGGGCGTACTCATCGATCGCATACACCCCAAACTCTGGATCGGCACTCGGTGCACTGCGCGGCTGCATGCCGAGCGCATCGAGTAACGCCACGACATGCTGCAATGTCGGTTGATAGAGATACGGTGCGTGAGGTATCGCGGCCAGCTCGCGCGCATGATCGAAGATCCGGTCCGGACGAATCATACCGATGGCTCTCCTGTCGTGCTGCGCACCGCCACTGCACGAGTGACGACAGCAAATTCATCCCAATCGTGCTCACGACCGGCGATAGCGAGCGAGCGCTCGTGGCCTTTGCCCGCGATGATGACAACATCGCCGTGGTTTGCCAGCGCGATGCCACGCTCAATGCCTGCGGCCCGATCACGCTCACACCAGACATCCTGACCCTCGACGCGACCAGCCGCAACACATCCCGCGAGAATCGGCTGCATGATCTCGCCTACATCCTGTTCGTACCAATCGACCGCAGTGATGACGACCAGATCAGCCAGACGACCGGCGATTGCCCCCATTGCCGTGCGCTTGCTTGGGTCGCGTGGTCCACCCGACAGCCCAAAGACGATGATGACGCGACCACTGCTGATCTGCCGTGCGGTTCGCAGAATATGCTCGAGTGCAGCCGGTGTGTGTGCGTAATCAACGTAGACGGCGAACGGCGCGTGTGGCGCAACACGTGTCATGCGCGCGGAAACCGCTGATACATCAGCGAGCCCCCGTGCGATTGTCTCGAGTTCGATGCCATGAGCCATGCCTACCGCGGCGGCCGCTAGCGCATTGGCGACATTGTGCTGACCAATCAATCCAAGAATGATAGTGATCTGACCTTTCGGCGAAATGAGTGTAAATCTCGTATGATCTAGTGAATAGTGGATATCACTCGCAAATATTGATGCACTAGCACTCATTCCATAACTGAATCGTACGTCAGCATCAATTGACGAAAACAACGGAAATGCCGGGTCGTCTTGATTTAGGATACTGATTTTGGGAAAGTGCGGTTTTTTCACCGGATCATCGCGTAGTGCGTGAAATAATCGCGCTTTCGCCGCGCGATAAGCCGTGTAATTTCCATGATAGTCAAGGTGTTCGTGGGTAATATTGGTCAGCACGGCAGTATCGTAGCCACAGCCCCACACACGGCGTTGATCAAGACCATGTGATGTTGTCTCGATGATTGCAATTTCGATGCCACGATCGACCATTTGTCGCAGGAATCGTTGAATATCGTCGGCACCTGGAGTGGTGACATGGGTTCCGATATCGCTGAACTCACCATCAATGGTGGCACCAATCGTGGTGATCAAGCCAACGCGGTGACCAGCTGCGGCGAAGATTGCCCGGATGAGCGTCGATGTCGTGGTCTTCCCGTCGGTGCCGGTGACACCGATGACACGCAGCTGGCGTGCGGGCGTGCCATGGAACGTCGCAGCAGCCATCGCAAGGGCCGCACGCGGATGCTCGACCACGATGCA
>CAIQIY010000434.1 GCA_903871975.1 uncultured Chloroflexota bacterium
CCAAGTGAGCATGAGACGCACCACATGAACTCGTCATTCGCCAGCGCCCTGCGCATTCTCGGCCGCAGCCTCGCCGCATCGATTTTGGCCGTTCTCGCGGCATGCAGCATCGCGCCCAGCCCACTAGTCGGCGTCGTCTTCAACGATTACACCGGCGAGCCAATCGTCGGCGCCACCGTGCAGCTCGGCAATGCGCGTGCCGACACCGATGCCGCGGGCACCTTCGAATTCGCCTTCTGGTCGGCGAGCGACACGCTGCAGGTCGCCGTCGCCGGCTTCGAGCCAGCGGCGATCGCGCTCGCGAGCCAACCCGAGCCAGCCGCCGGGCAGTCGGGCGCAGTCATCAACGTCGCGTTGCGCCCCAACACCGTCGCCGGGGTCGTGCGCGACACCTACACCGCCGAACCGATCACCGGTGCCACCGTGCGCAGTGCCGAAGGGCTGAGCGCCACCACCGATGCCGAAGGTCGCTACGCCATCGCCGGCGTCCCGCAGCAATTCCAGCTCACCATCGAGGCAGCCGGCTACGAGGCAGTCGTCGCCGAGCTCGACCGTACCACCATCGTCGATGCCGATCTGCGGCCGAACACGCTCACCGGTGTGATCACCGACCAGTTCACCAGTGCACCGATCGCCGGCGCCACCATCAGTGCCGGCGAAGCCAGTGCCGTGAGCGATGCCGATGGCAAGTTCAGCCTGGTGGGCATCGCCGAGGAGGTGACCGTCACCGTCGAAGCCGATGGGTACGCGCCGCTCTCGCAGTCGGTGAACCGTGCCACCGCGTTGAATGCCGCGCTGCGGCCTGATCTGCTGCGCGCGACGCTGATCGACGTCGCGACCGGTGCGCCGATCCAGAACGCCGCGATCACGGTATCCCCCGAGCTCGGTGCAGCCGAAGTCGCGTTCATTCGCCTCAGCGACAGCCGCGATGGCCAGTTCACGCTGGAAGGCGTTCCCGAGCGCGGCGTCGTGCAGATCCTGGCGCCGGGCTACCGCAAGGCCGTCGTCGAGCTGACGCCCGACGGCATTCCGCCGACGATCGAACTGGTACCGTTCAAGACCCGTTCGGTCTACATCACGTCGGCGGTCGCGGCCAACGAGAAGATGCGGTTGGCGTTCTTCGACATGATCGATCGCACCGAATTGAATGCCATCGTGATCGACCTCAAATCGGACTTGCGCGATGACCTGGGCTTGATCTACTACGACTCGCAGGTGCCGATCGTGAAGGAACTGGGGACATCGGCACCGTACTACGATATCAAGGCGATCATCGCCGAAGCCAAACGGCGCAACATCTACCTGATTGCGCGCGTGCACATGTTCAGCCACGACAACGTGCTGGCCGACGCGCGACCGGACTGGGCGGCACGCGACCGGAGTACCGGTGGAGTCTTCGCCGACTATCCGACGCCGACCATCCGCTACGCGTGGCTCGATCCCTGGAATGAGAACGTCTGGGATTACAACATTCAGCTGAGCGTCGAGGCGGCGCGCCTCGGGTTCGACGAGATCAACTACGACTACATCCGCTTCCCGTCGCTGGAGTTCTCGCCGACCGATGGCGAGCGACTGCAGTTGTCGCGCGAGGGGACACCTGCCGAGAAGTTCCAGAACATCGCGAATGTGCTTGAGCGCTCACATCGGGCGATCAATGGCGCCGGTGCGTTCTTCTCGGTCGATGTGTTCGGCTATACCGTGTTCGAGGCGTCGGAACTCATCGGCCAGGACATCACGATCATGGCGCAGCATACCGACTACGTCTGCCCGATGATCTACCCATCGCACTTCAATCCGGGCGATCTCGGCATTCCGCTGCCGGCACGCGATCCGGGCCGCGTCATCGAACGGTCGATGAAGGCTGGTGCCGAGAAGGTCGCCGGCAAGAACGCGTTGCTGCGGCCATGGCTGCAGGATTTCACGCTGGTATGGGTGCCCGACGACCAGATTGTTCAGTATGGTGCTGCCGAGGTGCGGGCGCAGATCGATGCGGTCGACAACTATCCGATCAGTGGTGGCTGGATCCTCTACGATTCGGCGAACACCTACACCGAAGCGGCGCTGCAGCCAGCGACACCGGGTGATGGCAACCCGTGAGTGACGCGCCTGGCGGAACGGCGACACGGATCAGCCATGCAGGTCCGTGTCGCTGCCGGCGTCGTCCGGCAGGTGGTCGATGCGCATTGGCGTCGCGCTCCTCCATGTGACGTCGATGCGCCGTGTGCGCTGTACGCTGCGGCTACCGGTACGCCGCGAGCGTGCACCGGCCTGCCGGGCGACGGGGCCGGCGGCGATGGCTACACCGCTCCGGGATGCAGTCGTCGCCTGCGCCCCGCATACGTTCTGCACCCCACCTGCGCTGATGCGCGATGATCGCTGGCCGGACGACACCGCGCGCGGCCGATGGCCTTCGGGTGGCAACCGTGCCGTGTGACGGCGTGTGCCTACGGCCCGACGCCGCCCGGGTCACCGGCCGTGCAACAACCAATCGAGTGCCAGCAGATAGCCGCGCCAGCCCAACCCGGCGATCTGGCCGGTGGCGATTGGTGCGACCACCGATGTGTGTCGGAAGGGCTCGCGCCGATAGACATTCGACAGATGAACTTCGATGATCGGTGCCGACAGCGCAGCGAGTGCGTCGCGTAGCGCCAAGCCGTAGTGCGTCAGCGCCCCGGGATTGATCACGATCCCGTCGGCATCCCAGCCTTCGGCCTGCAAGGTATCGATCAGCACGCCTTCGTGGTTTGACTGGCGGGTCAGCAGCGTGGCGCCGGCAGCCGCTGCCGCCAGCTGCAACTGCTCGTCGATCTGTGCGAGCGTCATGGTGCCATAAATCTCTGGCTGTCGCCGGCCCAGCATGTTCAGATTCGGTCCGTGAAGCACGAGGATCTTCATCGATGGCTCCTGTCGTCATGGGGGCTTGTCGATACCGTCGTCGGGCTCACGCAACCGCATGCACGACCCACCGGCTGGCGTGACACCGCTCAGTAGGCGACCACCGCCCCATCCTTGCGTGGGTCGCTGCCACCGTGGCGGACACCATCCTCGTCGACGACGATGATCTGCCCGCCACCGAAGCCGAACTGGCTCTCGCGCTCGGCGATCTGATGCCCCATCGCCTGGAGCGCATGCTCGATGGCCGCGTCATGCTCGGTCGCTACCGCGCGAGGCTCCTGGTAGGGGCGAATGAGCTCGAAGCGCGGTGCGTCAAGTGCCTCTTGCGGATTCATGCCGAAATCGAGCATGTTCACCAGCATCTGCACATGCCCCTGGGGCTGCATGAAGCCGCCCATCACGCCAAAACTGGCCCACAGGCGCCCGGCATGGGTCACGAGGCACGGGATGATCGTGTGATACGGCCGCTTGCGCGGCGCGATCACGTTGGGATGCGCGGGATCGAGCACGAAGCCGGCGCCGCGATTCTGCAGGACGATGCCGGTGTCGCCGGCGGTGAACGCCGATCCCCAACCGTGATAGGTGCTGTTGATGAACGACACGGCATTGCCTTCGGCATCGACGACGCTCAGATAGACCGTGTCGTGCCCACCGGGCAGGGTGCCGGCCGGCGCGCTGGCAGCCGCCCGCCGCGGATCGATGCGCGCGCGACGTGCCGCAGTGTACTGTGGCTCGAGCAATGCCGCTGCAGGCACCCCGACCAGCTGCGGATCGGCGATGGTCGCCGCAGCGTCGGCGAATGCCAGCCGCAGTGCCTCGATCTGCAGATGCAGTGCTGCCGGCGATGCCGCACCGAGCGATGCCAGGTCGAATCCGTCGAGGATGTTGAGCGCGAGCAAGGCCGTCAATCCCTGCCCATTCGGTGGACATTCGTACACGCGATAGCCGCGGTACATCGTCGACAGCGGCGTGTCCCAGGTGCTGTGGTGAGCCGCAAAATCCTGCAGCGTCAGCCAGCCGCCAGCCTGCTCGAGCGCTGCCACCAGCGCCGCTGCGATCGGACCGGCATAGAACGCCGCTGGCCCACCCTCGGCGACCGTCCGCAACGTCTGCGCCAGTGCTGGTTGACGGAAGCGCGTCCCGACGCGTGGTGCCACGCCGTCGACCAGAAAGGTCCGCGCCGAAGCGGGATTGGCGCGCAGCCGTGCCTCGCCGGCGGCCCAGGCGCGCCCGATCACTTCGCTGACCGGGAAGCCATGCTCGGCGTAGCCGATCGCCGCCCGCAGCACGTCGGCCAGTGG
>CAIQIY010000435.1 GCA_903871975.1 uncultured Chloroflexota bacterium
CGACGCCGAGGTGCGCCGGCTGAATGCGTGGCTCACCCGTGAGCTTGAACGCCAGCGTGCGGCCAACGGCGAGATGCGCCGCGCCGTCGCCGATCTCGCGCGGGCCTTTCAGGAGTCGTTGGCGCGCTCGGTCGAAGCGGCCGAGAGCGGTGACCTTGAGCGCGTGCGCCGCATCGCCTTCGAGAACCGTGCGGCGTGGCAGCAGTATCTGCAGCAGATCGTCGCGGCCGCACGCGGCGAGGCACCAGGCGATGCACCGTGATCCGTGGCGTGCTGTTCGACATGGGCGGCACGGTGCTGCACTACCCCACGCGCGGCGACGGCAGCTGGCGCGACTGGGAAGCCGCGGGGTTGCGTGAGGTCTATCGCGCGCTGGCGGCACATCGTGGCCCGCTGGCATGTGCCGAAGCGCAGTTCATCGACACGGCGTTTGCCTGGTTGGAGTGCGCGTGGCCGGCAGCCCTCCGCGGCGACGCTGCGCCGACTGCCGCCGACTGGTTGCGCCGACAGTGTGCCAGCCTCGGCGTGTCACCGCCACCCGATGCCACGCTCGTCGAGTGGTACACCAGCCCGCTGCGCCATGGCGTGCGCGCCGCCGACGGCGCCCACACGGCACTCGACGCCCTGCGGCGGCACGGCCTGCGCCTCGGGTTGGTCTCCAACACCATCTGGCCCGCCGCAGTGCATCGCGCCGACCTCGCCGCGCTGGGGCTGCTGGACGCATTCGCGGTGACCAGCTTCTCGAGCAGCCTGGGCGTCTGGAAACCACAGCCCACGATCATGCACATCACGCTCGATGCGCTCGGCCTGCGCGCCACCGATGTGCTCTTCGTCGGCGATCATCCCACCGAGGACATTGCTGCAGCCCAGGCGCTCGGCATGCGCACCGCATGGTGCTGCAACGAGCAGTTCCCACTCCCCGCAACAGTACGGCCCGACGCGATCATCGCCAGCCTCGCTGCGCTGCCGGCGCTGGTCGGTGCATGGTGTGCGCCGGCGCGCTGACATCAGCGCTGCGGGCGCCGCCAGCCCCCGGCGAGCGTCAGGCGGCGCACCAGCCAGGGTGCTACGGCATGCAACCAGAACAGGCCACGCAGTGCCGCTGGTGCGATGATCAGCCGCTGGCGCCGTTCGACGCCATCGAGGATCGCCGCAGCGGCCTGGTCGGTACTGAGCGGTGGCAGTACACGCCGCGCCAGCCGTGGAATCCGCTCGGCCACGCCGGGATTATGCACAAAATACTGCGACTCCACCATACCGAGCATCACGGTCGAGACATCGATCGTCGTTCCGTGGAGATCGGCACGCAACGCCTCGGCGAAGCCGCGCAGCGCCCAGCGTGCCGCGCTGTAGGCGCATGCCCCCGGCCACGGCAGCAACGCCGCCGGCGAGTTGACATACACCAGGTGGCCCGTACCGCGCGTCAGCAACGGCCCGATCAGCAGGCGAGTCAGCGTGAATGCCGCGAAATACGGCATCGCCATCATCGCCCGCGCTTCTGCCGGTTCGGTCTCGTCGATCGCCAGCCAGCGGCCCGATCCTGCGTTGCTGATGACCAGATCGGGCACGCCCACCTGATCGAGCACCGTGTGCAGCGCCGCCGCCAGTGCTGCATCGTCGGTCAGATCGACCGCCAACGGCACTGCCCGCACGCCGATGGCCGCCACCGCATCGGCCACCTGGCC
>CAIQIY010000436.1 GCA_903871975.1 uncultured Chloroflexota bacterium
ATCTACCTGGACGCCGACGGTCAGCCGTACGACGAGGGCATGCAGCTTCGCAACCCCGATTATGCTGCCACGCTGCGCCGCCTGGCCACCGCCGGGCCCGATGATTTCTACACCGGCGCGCTGGCCGAGCAGATGCTGGCCGACCTGGCGGCGCATGATGCGTGGGTGACCCGCGATGATCTGGCGGGCTACCGTGTGCGCGATGAAGCGCCGACCTACGGCAGCTTCCACGGCTATACCATCGCATCGTCGCAGGCGCCGCACGGCGGCCCGACGCTGATCGCCATCCTCAACATCCTGGCCGGCTACGATCTGGCAGCGCTCGGGCACAACACCCCCGAGTACATCTGGCTGGTGGCGATGGCGATGAAGGCGGCGTTCGCCGACCGCAACGCCTGGATGGGCGACCCGAACAGCGTCGCGGTGCCGCTCGACTGGATGTGTTCGCAGGAACGCGCCGCCGAATGGCGCCGCCAGATCGACGCCGGTGCTGCCATTCGCGTAGCCGACCTGCCACATGGCCCGCCCAGCACGACCCATGTCAGCGTCGTCGACGCCCAGGGGTTGTGTGTCTCGCTGACCCACTCGCTGGGCATGTCGTCGGGCGTGATCACGCCCGGGCTCGGCTTCATGTACAACAACTCGATGATCAACTTCGATCCGCTGCCGGGTGGGCGCAACTCGATCGCGCCCGGCAAGGGCCGCACTACCGGCATGGCGCCGACGGTGGTGTATCAGGGTGATCGGCCGGTGCTGGTCGTCGGTGCGCCGGGTGCGAGCCGCATCATCACCGGCGTGCTGCAGGTCATCCTGAATCGCCTCGTGTTCGGCATGAGCGCGGTCGAGGCGGTAGCGGCGCCGCGCTTCGACTGCCAGGGCGAGCGGATCGTGGTGCAGCAGCGCATCCCGGAGTATGTCTGCGACGCGGTGCGCCGGCGCCATCCGGTGGTGCGCCTGCCGCAGAGCCACGGATCGATCGGGCTGGTCCAGGCGATCACGATCGATCCGGTCAGTGGCGCGCTCGCCGGTGGCTCGGATACCGGCGGCGGTGGCATGGCCCTGCTGGTGCGTTGACGCAGAACGACATCGTGGGATGGGGGGAATGCCATGACGAACACGACCGATGCGCCACGCCGGCCACGCTGGCTGGTCGGGCTGGTCACCGCACTCGGCATCCTGGTCGCCTGTCAGTGCCTCGTGGTGCTCGGCGTGCTGGCGTCGCGCACGGCGGCGTTCGACCAGCTGGCGATCGCTGTGGGGTGGGTGCGCGGTACGCCGCCCCCCGACGCACCGGCCGAGCTGCAGCTGGCGCCCCGCGATGGGCCACTCGTCATCGACGAGCGGTTCGACGCACCGGCAGCGCGCTGGGATCAGTCGCTGGTCGAGGTGCGCGACGGCGCGCTGGTGATGCATGTCGCCAATCGGTCGTTCGACAGCTATTCGCTGTACCTCGGCCCGCCCGCCGATGATCCCGCCGCCGAGGCGTTCGGTTCCGGCGCCGTCGACGACTTCGACGTGACGGTGGACATGCGCCAGACCGAGGGTGATGTGCGTGCCGCGTATGGCATCCGCTTCCGGCAGACCGGGCCCGAGGATTATCTGATGGTCGCCATCAGCAGCGATGGCTTCGCCCGGCTGGTGCGGGTGCGCGCCGGCGAGTATGTGGCGCTGGCGCCGTGGCGGCAGTATGGCGCCATTCAGCGTGGCATCGGCGCAACCAATCGGCTGCGCCTGGTGGCACAGGGCGCGAACCTCGTGGCGTCGGTCAATGGTGTGCAGGTGATCACTGCGACCGATGCCATCGATGTGGGTGGCCAGCTGACGCTCGGCGTGCATACCTCCGATGCAGGTGGCGCGACGGTCGCGTTCGAGGCCGTGAGCGGCACCGTCGGCGCGCTGGCCCTCGACGAATCGTTCGACGACCCGGCAGCGGTGCGCTGGAGCGTCGGCGGCGCGACCCTGAGCAAGGGTGGCTACGAGATCATCATCGGCGCGGGCGTGCAGACGTGGCAGCAACCCATGCCGGTGGATTCGTCGCGCGTCGCCGCGTTCACCGCCGACGTCAGCGCGACGCTGCTGCAGGCCGATGGCGAAGGGGCGGCGTTTGGCCTGGTGTTTGGCGATGGTGGCAACTTCGACTTCTACAGCCTGCTGGTGTTCCCCGAAGGCGAGGTCGCCGTGATCCGCTCGTCGCCCACGACTGGCACCGCGGTCCTGGTGCCACGCACCGCCTTGCCCGAGATCCTCACCGAGGTCGGCGCGACCAACGAACTGCGGGTGAGTGTGGCCGATACGATCCTGACGTTGACGATCAATCACAGCGAGATCGGGCAGATCGATCTCGGCGAGCAGGTCGTCGGGCGCGTCGGTGTGATCGTGAGCGCCGGCGATGCCGGCATGACGCGCGTCCGCTTCGATGACTTCGTGCTGCGCGATGATGTCACCGCCGAGTGAGGCGCCCGCCGCGGCG
>CAIQIY010000437.1 GCA_903871975.1 uncultured Chloroflexota bacterium
CGCTCTACGAAGGGTTTGGCCTGCCACCGCTCGAAGCGCTGGCGTGTGGCGCGGCGGTGATCGCCAGCGACCGCGCCGCGTTGCCCGAGGTGCTGGGCGATGCGGCCTGGCTCTGTGATCCGACCGAGGTGGCCGCACTGACCGATGCGCTGGAGCGCGTGCTGGGCGATGCGGCGCTGCGCGCCCGGCTGCGCGCTGCTGGCCCGCTGCAGGCCGCACGCTTCTCGTGGCGCCGCGCCGCCCGCGAGACGCTGGCAGTATATGCCCGGGCGGTCGCCGAATCGCGGGGGATACGCTCGTGAGACCGATGCGCACGGCAGTCCCGCTGGTGGCCGCGCTGATGCTGCTGGCGGCGGCCCTGCTGATGCGGCCGCTGGAGCCGAACGATGCGATCTGGGCCGGCCGCGGCGACTATGATCGCCTCGTCGGCGTGCACCAGCCGGAGTTGAGCACGCTCGATGGCACGACGTTTCGCTGGACACGACCGGCGGCGACGCTGCTGCTGATGGCACGCGGCAACGCGGCACACGTGTTGTGGCTGCAGCTGGCGGCGCCGCAGGCCACTGCAGCGGCTGCGACAGTTCGGCTGGAGCTGGCCGACCGGCCGCTCGGCACGTTGCCGGTCACGGCGGTGCCGCGGGTGTATCGCGTGCTGGTGCCCGCTGCGGCGATCGGCTGGGGCCGCAATGCCGTCAGCCTGCAGACTGCCGCCCATCGCGTGCCGGGCGACCTGCGCGAGCTGGGAGTGGTGCTGTTTCGCGCCGGCTGGACCAACACCGTGCCAGCCGGCTGGCTGCCGCCGCTGCAGGTTGGCTGCCTCGGGCTGGCTGCGACGCTGCTCGCGTGGGCGCTACAGCGGCTCGGTGCCGGCCGCGCCCGCTGGCTGGTGGTGGTGGGCTTCGTGCTGATCAGCGTCACGATGCGCCACAGCGATCTGCGCTTCGACCAGCGCTGGGCGGCGACGCTGCTCAGCGGCGGGTTGGCGCTGGCTGCCGGCGTGGTCGGGGTGCTGGCGCGCGGCACGCCAGCGACCGCCGTGCCGTTGCCGTCGCCCACTGCGCCCTGGCGCTGGTTGGTGCCCGGCCTGGCGGTGCTGGCGCTGGCGCCGTTCATTCCGCTCATCGCCGCCGGCGGTGGCGCTGCCGTGCTCGGCGCGCCCGGCGACAACTTCGAATACCTGTGGAAGATGGCCTGGTTCGCCGATGCATTGGCGGCACGCCGCTCCCCGACATTTGTCCCTGGATTATTTGCGCCGATGGGGTACGAGCTGGCGCACTCGGAGCTGACGCCGACCCAGACCGTGCTGGCGCTGCCGATCACGTGGCTGTTCGGCGCGGTGCCCGCGTATCTGCTCTGGTCATATCTGTCCTATGTGGTCGGCGGCATCGCCACGCTGGCGCTGGCCCGCCAGCTCGGTGCACCGCTCGGCGGCGCGCTGATCGCTGCACTGGGCCTGACGTTCGGTGTGTTCCACATGGAGCACACCATGACACAGATCACGGTCGCCGGCGCCCTGCCGTGGATCGTGGTGGCCTGGTACGGCTGGGAGCGCTTCCTGACGCGGCCGGGCATGGCCGACGCGCTGCTCGCCGGCACCGGCATCACGTTGGCGGCGTGGTCGTCGTGGTACTACGGGCCCACATTGGTGCTGGTGCTGGCGTGGTACACGCTGTGGCGCGTACCGTGGCGCATGCTGCCGGCGTTCGCCGCCGCATGGCGCCCAGTGTTGGCGCTGGCGCTGATGCTCGGCGCGCTGCTGGCACCCTACGCGCAACCGACCCTGCAGCTCGGCAACGCCGGCCAGGTCCGGCATCTGCTGCAGAACATCGTGCCACACAGCGCGACGCCATGGGATTTCATCGAGCCGAGCCGCTATCACGTGCTCTGGGGGGCCTCCGCGCAGTCGCTCGCCGGCGGTGGTGACCAACCCGTCGCACCTGGCACGGCGTTGCTCATCCTCGCGGCGATCGGCTGGTGGCGCCATCGGCGGCAACGCATCGCGCTGGCGCTGGCGCTGAGCCTGCTGGGCGCCTGGCTGTTCAGCCTCGGCCCGCTGCTCACCATCGGCGAATACGACATCCCGCTGCCGGCGTACCTGATCAACCTCGGCGTACCAGTGCTCAAGAGCATTCGCGTCTGGGCGCGCATGGCGTTCTTCGGCCACGTGGCGCTCGCGCTGCTGGCGGCCCTGGCCTTCGCCGATGCCGCACCAGCTGCACCACGCCTGCGTCGGGTCCGTATCGCGCTGGCCGGCATCGCGCTGCTCGAATTGCTCAACGTCGCGCCCGTCGTCAGCCCGGTCGCGCCGCGCCCGGTCGATGCCTGGCTGGCGCGCCAGCGGGGCGGCCAGCTCTGGGCGGCCTTGCCCGACCAGCTCGCCGGGTATCAGGAATGGTACGCCCGCGCCAACCAGCAACCGCTGCTCGTCGGCTATGGCACCTTCGTTCCCACGGGCTGGTATGCCGCCGTGGTGCGGCCACTGCGCGACTTCCCTGCGCCCGACGCGCTGCACGTGTTGCGGCTGCAGCAGGTGCGCCTGGTCGTCATCGATCGCGCCGCGCTGGATCGCGAACGCCCGGGCTGGGACGCCGTCGTGGCGGCGACACCCGGCCTGACGCTGGTGTATGACGATGCCACGCATCGTGTCTATCGCCTGGAGGAACCGTGAGCGAACCGTTCCTGATCGACGTGGCCGCTGACGAGGACCCGCACGCTGCGCTGGCGCGCGCGCGCACAGCGCCCCGCAGCCTGCGTGATGCCGCCGCCGATGGCAGCCTGCTGGCATTGACCGACCCTGCGCTGGCCGGCGAATTGCGCCGCCTGCGTGATGCCGTCGAGGTTCGGCCTGCACCAGCGCACAACCTGCTGGCGCGTGTGCGCGTGCGCCTGGCGTGGTGGTTGCTGGGCGACGAACTGCGCCAGATCAGCCAGGCACATGCCAGCATCAGCCGGCTGTGCGACAGCCTGACGCTGCACCTCGATGCGATGCGCGCCACCCAGCGTCAGCTGCTCGAGCAACTCGCCGATCGCGCACCGCGCGAGGGGCGCGAGTGATGGCGCCCGCGCTGGTCTGGCATTCGTCGTTCGCCAGCCTCACCGGCTACAGCGGCTCGTCGCTGGCGTATGTGCTCGGGCTGGCGCAGCGCGGCTACGCGGTGCGCCCGCTCTACCTGTACGGCACCGATCACGACGAACTGCTGGCGGCCGGGCGCATCGACGAACGCATCCGCGCCTTGCAGGCGGCACCGCTGCGGCTCGATGTACCACAGATCGTGTATGCGCCCGGCGACCGCTTCTGCAAGAACAGCGGCGCGTGGCGCATCGGCTTCACCATGCACGAAGCCGACCGCCTGCCGGCGTCGTGGGTCGAGCAGGCCCAACAGATGGACGAAGTCTGGGTGCCGACGGCGTGGGGCGCGGCGGTGATGCGCGACAGCGGCATCACCCGCCCGATCTCGGTGATACCGCTGGGCGTCGACCTGGCTCGCTTCGCCGGCGCGGCACCACCACGCCGCGACGAGCGCGTCGTCTTTGTATCGGTGTTCGAATGGGGCCCGCGCAAAGGCTGGGATGTCCTGCTCGACGCCTGGGCCGCCGCGTTTCACGCCGACGACCCCGTCCAGCTCGTGCTGAAGATCGACCATCGCACGCCGCATGGCGATCCATTGCGCAGCATCGCCGAGCGCCTGCCGGCGGGTGCGGCGCCGGTCGGTGTGATCTACAACCGTGCGCTCGGCCCGGCGCAACTCGCCGCGCTGTACCGCGGCGCCGACTGTTTCGTGCTGCCGACGCGCGGCGAAGGTTGGGGCATGCCGATCCTCGAAGCGATGGCCTGTGGCATCCCGGCGATCAGCACCGACTGGGGCGGCGCGACGGCGTTCTTCGATGCGAGTTGCGGCTATCCCATTCCGCTGCGGGCGCTGGTGCCTGCCGACGCCGGCGGCTATGTGCTGCGGGGCGCGCGCTGGGCCGAGCCCGACGGCGACGCGTTGGTGGCGCTGCTGCGCCGCGCCGCCAG
>CAIQIY010000438.1 GCA_903871975.1 uncultured Chloroflexota bacterium
CCACTGGCATACACGGCGAGGACGCTGTTGCTCCCCAACCCCTGTGCAGTCGTCTTGTTGCTGAAACTGACACCGTGATTGCTCGAGACACTCAGCCCGGCGGCGGTCGCGGCGAAGATGCGGCCATCGCTGGCAGCCACGTCGTTCACCTGGTCATCCCCGAGGCTGGTCGTGCTGGCGGCGTAGCGTGGGCTGCAGAACTGTGGCGGTGCCTGAGCTGCACGGGCTGCCTCGGGGATCCGGATGGCGACGACCAGCGCGATGGCGAGCACGAGACGTGTCGATCGCGGCGACAGCAGCGACACATGACCCTCCGCGATGATGCAGCTCCACCGGCTCGGTGGACGCAGCCCGACTCGTCGTACGCCAATCGTCTGGGGGTGCTGCAGCGTATGGTGCGTGATCGTGATGGCGACTGGCCCGCCTGGCTCCTCCCCGTGGCCGGCGCCGGGCGCCCATGCCCCCGGCCGATCAGCTGATACGCCCCGCGCCGCCCCGGATGTGGGAAAGGCGTGCGCGGCGACCTCGTATCGCCGCGGATTCTTGCACAGACGTGGGAATATGTCAACCACTCGCCACACGGCGGGTGCCATGCCGATCGGCGGCACGCACCAGGCCCGGGCCGCTCAGCGGGGCAAGCGCCGGCGCCCCGGCACGGCCGGGCGCTGATGCGTCGATGAACAGATGCATTGATTTGCAACAAGCACCCCGCAGGGTCTTGAATCCGGGCGCTGCGTGTGCGACGATGGTGGCATGCCCGACGCCGGTGCGACGGGCATGGTGCGAATGGGCACGAGGGCAGCGTGCGCATCGACACCACGCCGATGCACGGCAACCAGCATGCTGGCAGCACGGGCAGTTGCCAGGCATGCGATCGCTGGCATTCACCAGCAGAGAGGAGCAGTTCGAATGAACGACGAGCGATTGAATCGGCGCAGATTCTTGCGGCTGGTCGCGGGGGCGAGTGGCCTCGCACTGGTGTCGGCATGTGGCCAGACGACCACACCCACGACATCGCCGACGGTGGCACCGACGGTCGCGCCGACACAGGGCGACACCGCCGTCACCGAGATCACCTTCTGGTGGTGGGGCGACGAAGGAACGATCTGGGCCGACGCATACGCCACAGTCAATCCGCGAGTCAAGGTCAACTTCGTCAACACCCCATTCGAGGATGCACACGACAAGCTGCTCACATCGTTTGCCGCCGGCAGCGGCGCCCCCGACGTCGCCTCACTCGAGATCGGCCGCATCGGCGGCTTCACCGCCAGGGGTGGCCTGGCCGACCTCAAGGCCGCGCCGTTCGACGGCGGCTCGCTCGAGCAGGACATGGTCGCGTACAAGTGGACCCAGGGCTCGACGGCCGATGGCCGGCTCGTCGCGCTGCCGTGGGACATCGGCCCGGCGGGCGTGTGGTATCGCGCCGACCTGTTCGAGGCCGCCGGCTACCCGAGCGATCCCGAGGCAGTCGAGGCGCTGATCGGTGGTGCCGACAACACCTGGGACACCTTCTTCGCCTTCGCCCAGGAGTTCAAGGAGAAGACCGGCGGCAAGACGTCGCTGTTCTCGGATGCCGGCACCGACATCTACGGCGCCATCTATCGCCAGCAAGGCGAAGGCTACGCCGATGGCACCCGCGTATTGATCGAAGAGAAGGCCACCCGGCCGCTCACCCTCGCGGCACAGGCGCGGCAGCGCGGGCTCGACGCCAACCTGCCGTGGTGGGGCCCCGAGTGGGCCGCCGGGCTCGACGACGATGCCTTCGCCGGCATGGTCATCGCCTGCTGGATGCAGGGCGGCCTGACGATCGATCACCCACAGACCGTCGGGCAGTGGCGCATCGCCCGCGCCCCCGAGGCCAACTACAACTGGGGTGGCTCGTTCGTCGCCATCCCCGAGCAGAGCCAGCACAAGGAACAAGCCTGGGAGTTCATCAGGTGGGCCGTCGCCTCGGCCGAGGGTCAGAACCTGTTCTTCCGCCAGACTGGCGTGTTCCCGGCGTACAAGCCGGCCTGGCAGGACCCGCTGTACGACGAGCCGGTCGAGTTCTTCGGCGGGCAACGCGCCTATCGCATCTGGGCCGAGATCGGCGACAACATCAAGGCCATCTTCCGCACACCATACGACGTTCAGCTCGACGACATCGTCGGCGCCGAATTGACCCGGGTGTTGCAGGAGGGCAAGGACCCGGCCCAGGCGGCGCTGGACGCCGAGGCCGAGGCGCTCAAGCGCATCGA
>CAIQIY010000439.1 GCA_903871975.1 uncultured Chloroflexota bacterium
CGAGGTGGCGGCACAGGGCCAGGGCCCACATCCCATCACGACGTCGGTCGGCGATGCGGCCGACCGCGCCCAGGCGGCGCGGCTGGTGGCCGATGCGGTGCAACGCCACGGGCGCATCGACGTGCTGCTGTACTGCGCCGGGGTCAACACGCCACGGCGACGGCTGGCCGATCTGTCGCCCGACGACTGGGACCGGTTGCTGCAGGTGAACGCGACGGGCGCGTGGCATGTGGTCCATGCGGCACTGCCCGTGATGCGGCACCAGCATGGCGGCCTGGTGATCGCGATCTCGTCGACGTCGGGGTTGCGCCCGGGGCCGCTCGGCGGCGCGGCCTACAGTGCCGGCAAGGCGGCGCTCAGCGCACTGTGCCGCGTGATCAACGCCGAAGAAGGTGCCGCCGGCATTCGCGCCAGCGTGATTTCGCCGGGCGAGATCGACACGCCACTCCTGGCACAACGCCCTACCCCGGTCAGCGCCGAGCAGCGCGCCCGCATGCTCCAACCGGCCGACATCGCGGCCGCCGCGCTGTTCATCGCCACGCTGCCGCCGCGCGCCACCGTCGCCGAACTCGTGATCACCCCGGCGACCCAGCCGTTCGCCTGAGCCTGCTGTCGTGAGGAGCCGCCATGCCGACGATCACCGACCTGCGTTGCGAATATCTGCCGGATCCGCTGGGGTTTGACGGCGCCGCACCGCGCCTGAGCTGGCGCATGAACTGCGCGCGGCGTGGCGCACGCCAGGTAGCGTATCGCATTCGCGCCGCCCATCGCCGCGAGGCGCTGCACGACGATGCGGCATGCTGCTGGGACAGCGGCGTCGTCATGGCGGACACCAGCCGCCATGTGCGCTATGGCGGGCCACCGGCGGCGGCACAGCAACGCATCTGGTGGCGCGTCAGCATCACCGACGAGTGTGGCGCGTCGCATGACAGCGATGCAGCGTTCTGGGAGGCCGGGCTGCCGTCGCGCGCGCATTGGCAGGCCAGCTGGATCGGCGGCGATGTGCCCGGCGGCCCACACACCTGCGCACCGGCACCGCTGTTGCGCCGCCGCTTCGTCGTCGCTGCGCCGGTCAGCGCCGCACGGCTGTATGTCACCGCCCTCGGCGTGTATCGCTGCTCGCTCAACGGCCAGCTGGTGTCGGACGCGCGCTTCACGCCGGGGTGGACCGATTACCGCCTCCGTGTGCAGTACCAAGCCTACGATGTCACTGCGCTGCTGCGCCCCGGTGCCAACGTGCTGGGCGCCATCCTCGGCGATGGCTGGTATGCCGGTTCGGTCGACTGGCGCGGGCGTCAGCGCTATGGCCGCGATCCGCTGCTGCTGGCGCACCTCTGGTGGCGTACCGTCGATGGCGTCGAACAGGTGATCGGCAGCGATGATGCATGGCAGCTGCGCTATGGCCCCATCCTGCAGTCGGACATGCAGCATGGCGAACATTACGATGCGCGCCTCGCGCTGCCCGGCTGGGATACGCCCGACGCCGATGATGCTGGTTGGCGCCCCGCATGCCTCGCCGCAGACCCCGCCATCGCGGTCGACGACACCCGCGCACCGCTGGTGCGACCGACCACCGAGCTCGCGCCAGTCGTGGCGCCACGCCTGGTCCAGGGCAGCTGGATCATCGACCTGGGCCAGAACATGGTCGGTTGGGTGCGGCTGCGCACCCATGGCCCCGCCGGGACGACGGTGCGCCTGCGCTTTGCCGAGGTGCTCAACCCCGATGGCACCATCTACACCGCCAATCTGCGCACCGCCCGCCAGACCGACTACTACACCCTGGCGGGGAATGACGTCGAGGTGTTTGAGCCGCACTTCACGTTTCATGGCTTCCGCTATGTCGAACTCACCGGGCTGACGACGCCGCCCGATCTGCATACCGTCACCGGCATCGTGGTCCACTCCGACCTGACCCCGAGCGGGCAGTTCGGCTGTTCGGACCCGCTGGTCAACCAGCTGCAGCACAACATCGTGTGGGGCCAGCGCGGCAACTTCGTCGATGTGCCGACCGACTGCCCGCAGCGCGATGAACGGCTGGGGTGGACGGGCGATGCCCAGGTGTTCATCCGGACTGCGGCGTTCAACATGGACGTCGCGGCGTTCTTCACGCGCTGGCTGCGCGACTTGGTCGATGCCCAGTCGCCTGATGGCGCCTATCCGCCGGTGGTGCCACATACCGGCATCGTGACCGATGATGGCGGGCCGGCCTGGGCCGATGCGGGTACGATCTGCCCATGGACGCTCTACGAGGTCTACGGCGATCGTGATATCCTCGCCGCCCAGTACGACTCGATGTGCCGATATGTGGCCTTCCTCGAACGCACCAGCCGCGATGGCATCCGCTGCTACGACGGCTACGAGGGTTGGATGGGCTTCGGCGATTGGCTGTCGATCAATGCCGACACGCCACGCGACCTGATCGGCACGGCCTTCTTCGCCCACAGTGCGCGCCTGCTGGCACGCAGCGCTGCGGTGCTCGGGCGCGACGATGATGCAGCCCGCTATCACCGGCTGGCCGATGCCGTGCGCGCCGCGTTCCAGCGGCGGTTCGTCACGCCCGATGGCATGCTGCTCGGCGCGACGCAGACTGGTGCCATCCTGGCGCTGCACTTCGACCTGCTGCCCGAGGCACTGCGCCCGGCGGCCGCCCGCTCGCTGGTGGCCGATATCCGCCGCCGCGGCAATCGCCTCTCGGCCGGCTTCGTTGGCTCGCCCTACATCGCCGCAGTGCTCACCGA
>CAIQIY010000440.1 GCA_903871975.1 uncultured Chloroflexota bacterium
CGCTGGTGCTCGCCGGCATCGCCAGCCTGGCCCTGCCGCGGCTCTACCCGATCGGTAGCTACGAAGTCGACTTCGTCTGGTACTGGCTGGGGTTCACCGGGCTGTTCACACTCGTCACGGCCAACGACATGCTCAAGATCGGGCTGGGGTTGTTGCTGATCGCAGGCAGCATCGACATGCTCTATACTGCGATCTCACGCACAGTGCAGATCTTTCCGCTGGCGATGCTCAGCCTGATGACCATCGTCCTCGCACTGGCGATCGCCTACCTGAGCGGCCTGTTGTTCAGCCGACTCAAGACGCTCGAATTGAATGAACTCTATAAACCATAACGCACGGTGGTGAGATGCCGTATCTTTTGTTGATCGCATTTCCGATCATGATGGGGGCAAGCCTGTTCATGATCCGAAAGCAGACGCAGCTGACCCTGGGGTTAGCCTGCGTGATCGCGCTCGCGCAGATCGTGCTGGTAACCCAGCTGCCGATCGACACGCCATCGCGGCTCCTCGGCCTGACGTTGACGCTTGATCCGCTCGGCAGGTTGTTTCTCATCACCTTTGTCGCCATCAGTGCACTGGCATTCATCATCGCCTGGATGCTGCCCCACGGCGAGCACTTTGCGCCGATCACGCTCGTCATGCTCGGGCTGATCAGTTCGATCATCGTGTTTCTGCAGGAACCGTTCGTCGTGACGCTGCTGTTGGTGAGCGTCGGGCTCGTCGCCGTGCTGGCGATCATCGACCTGCCGACCGGCAGCCGGCAACTCGTCGAGCGCACGGCGCTCGCTGCGGCACTCAAGTATCTGGTGATGATGACGCTGGCTGGCGTCATGATGTACATGGGGTTCGTGCTGGTGAGCATCTACACGCCGGGCGAGTTTCCCGGGCGGATCTCACCGGCGCACCTCGTACTAGGCCTGCTGGCAATCGGGTTCGGTCTGCGCCTCGCGATCCTGCCGTTTCATTCCTGGCTCCCCGACCTCGCGCGCGAAACGTTTCCGATGGTCTCGGTGCTGGTGATCGGCGTGATCAACGCGACCAGCCTGTTGTTTCTCGTCAGTGCGTTGCAATTCTTCCCGGTGATCGTCCTCGAGAACGCGCGTGGCCTGACCGTTCTGATGTGGATCGGCGCCATCACGGCGGTATATGGGGCGTTGTTGGCGCTGGCGCAGCCCGAGATGCGGCGGATGATCGGGGCGTTGCTCGTCTCGAACTCGGGGATGATCATCTTCGGCATCGCGAGCACCAGCATCAAAGGGCTCACGGGAGCGTTGTTCGAAAGCTTCAATCAGCTGATCGTCCTGGCGTTGTTGTTTGTCGCGATCGCGCTGCTCGAGCGCCCGGACGGACGGCCGACGAACGTCGTGCGGCGTGATCTGCTGTGGCGCTGGCCAATCGCCGGCGCCGGGCTGATCGGGGGGGTGATGGCATTGTTGGGCGTGCCGCCATTTGGCGGCTTCGCCAGCAAGCTATTGCTCTTCGAGGCGGCAGCACAACTCGACGGTCGATACCTGGCATTGTTCCTTGCCGCCACATCGCTCGGGCTGGTCGCGCTGGTGCGGCTCGCACAGAATCGTCTGCTGGGCGCCCCCGAGGAGCAAGCCATCGACGAACAGCCAGTTCTGCTGGGCACCACCGAACTGGATCGCCCTGCCGAGCGGCGGCTTGAGCCCGAGCCACGGGGCCTGGCGATCGTGACGCTGGTGCTGCTCGGCGCATGCCTGGTCGTCGGCGTATTCCCGCAGCCGATCATCGCGACCATCGCCGAAGT
This sequence comes from uncultured Chloroflexota bacterium, assembly GCA_903871975.1. Taxonomy (GTDB): domain Bacteria; phylum Chloroflexota; class Chloroflexia; order Chloroflexales; family Roseiflexaceae; genus CAIQIY01. The sequence continues at coordinate 1,771 of CAIQIY010000440.1, forward strand.
GGTGCAAGGCCTGACGTTCGTGCGCGCGTGAGGTTCGACCGTAGCTCATTCAGTCGACGAGGGGCGATGAACGCATCATGATTCGTATCTTTCGCATCAACAGTGGCTCATGCGGCGCATGCGACCTGGAGATCATCGCCACTGCCGAGTCGACGCCGGAGCTCACGTGGGCCGTCAGCCCGGCCGAGGCAGACGCGCTCCTGCTGACCGGGCCGATCACGCCGGCGGCGCGGGCAGTTGTGCTCGGCTTGTTGCGCGAATACGGCGAGCACACACCGGTGATTGCCGTCGGGCGTTGTGCCATCGACGGAACGCCATTTGGTCGTGGCGGGGTTGCAGCGCATCCCGATCTGAAGATCGCTGTGCGCATCCAGGGGTGTCCAGTGGCGCCAAAGACGATCATCGCGGCGATCCGCACGGCACGTGAGCGACAACGCGAGGGGATCCAATGACCGATGTGGTGCTCGCTGCGCTCGTGTATCCGGGGCTGATCACGGTCGTGGTGCTGGTCGCGATCACGGCGTTGCTCGGTGGTGAGCGGCCGGTGCTGCGGTTGGTGATTCAGCCAGCGCCGCGGCCGGGCTTTGATGCGCTGGTGAATATGGCGAGCATCGTCATGGCGATTGCCGCGATGATCGTCGCGCCGTGGCCGCTGCATCCCGCCCAGGGCGATTCGGTCGTCGGCGATCTGCTGGTGCTGTTCTTCTGCATCGAGGCGGCAGCGCTCATGCCCATCCTGGCGGGCATGATCACGCGCTCGCCGTTGGCGACGCGTGCAGCCAGCCGGACGCTGCAACTCGGCGTGGCCGGGCGGGCAGTGATCTGGCTGGCGATCGGCGCGACGGCCATCGGCGTCGGTGACGGACCCGAATACTGGATCGCGCGGGCCCTGCTGGCCATCGCATCGGTGCTCGCGCTGCCGGCGGCACTCGGCGTCGGTCCGTTTGCCGTCGAGCGGGGGCTGACCCCGGCCGGCATGGAAGAGGGGCTGAGCGCAGGCGAGGCCGAACGGGCGCGGTTGGCGCGGCTGACGCGCAATGCTGCGCTCATCGGCGTGACGCTGGTGTATCTCGTGCCGCAAGATACTCCGATCATCAGCATCGGCGTCATCATCGGGTGCTTCCTGATGCTCACCGTGATCTTCAGCCGCCTCGGCACCCTGCCCCGGTTCCCGCTGCCAGCCGGATTGCGCTGGTGCTGGTTCGTCGCCGCGCCGCCAGCCGTGTTTGCCACCCTGTGGCTCGCATGGCTGGCGGCCCAGCAGTGAGTGCCGATGACGCTCGCGATCGACATCGATCAGCTACAGAAGACGGTGGCCGGCGCACCGGTGCTGCGCGAGTTCTCGCTGCACGTCCCCGCCCACCTGTCGTACGGCCTGCTCGGCCCGGCGCGGAGCGGCAAGTCGCTGGCGCTGCAGATCATTCTGGGGCTGGTGCGCCCTGATCGTGGGGCGGTGACGGTGCTGGGGCGCCGCGTGACCCACCATCGCCTGGAGCATGTCGGGTATGTGCCGCCACGTCAGCCGTACCATCCGCACATCAGCGGTCGCGAGTATCTGCTGGAGCTGGGGGCATTCAGCGGGTTGCGCGGCGCATTGCTGCAACGGCGCGTCGACGACCAGCTCGACGCGGTCGAGCTGGCCGACGACGGTGATGCGCCGATCTTCATGTACAGCCGGTTGATGCTGCAACGCCTCGGCCTGGCCCAGGCCCTGCTCAATGACCCCGAGCTGGTGCTGCTCGACGAGCCGTTTGGCGGGTTGAATGCCGACGAGGCGGCACAACTCCTGCCGACGCTCCAACGACTGCGCAGCCGTGGCCTCACGACCCTGGCGGTGACGCGTGCACCGGCGTTCGCCGAGGCGTTCTGTGATCGGGTCGGCATCCTGGCCGATGGCCGGGTCGCCGCCGAGTTCACGATCGCCGGCCTCCACGATGTCGGCCAATCGGTGACGATCCATCTGGGCGGGCTGCCGCCGGCGGTGCGCAGCACGCTGCGCGCGCTCGGGCCAGCGGTGCGCTGCGAGGATCTGCGCGTGACGATCGAGCCCAACTCGGCCGAGCTGCAGGCCGAAGTGTTGCGCACGCTGCTCGATGCGCGCGTGGCGATTCTGAGCCTCGATGGGCAGCGCCGACCACTCGAAGAGCTGTATCGCCGGGTGTTGAGCCACGACTACGTGCCATCGCAGCGCAGCGACCCACGGGCGACGCCGATCGAGACACCAGTGGAGGCGCGCAGTGCGGCTGCCCGGGCGCGCCGTGCCGCGTTGCGTGCCGCCAATCGTGGCGAGACGCTGCTGCGCGATTTGATTCAGCGTACGCCGGAGCCATCACCGGATGATCCTGCTGCGCGCGATCAGAGGTAGGGACTCCGCGATCACGAGAGGAAGGCATGCAACCGGCTGCGTTATTCACCCAGTTCACCCGCTTCACGTTGCTGGAGTATCTGCGCTCTGGTCGCGTGTTGATCGAGCTCGCGGCGACGATCGCGATGTTCATGGCGGCAGTCCGTGGGCGTGCGCTCGATGCCGACGGGTTTTTCGCCAATGCCGCGCTGTTCTCGCTGGTCATGGCGCTGTACACCGGTTCGACGATCATCGGGCTGGGGGATCGGCCGCATGGCTATCTGCTGGTGATCCGACCGCTCGGCCGCACCGGCTATCTGGTCGGGCTCTACAGCGCGATCCTGATCGTCGTCGTGGGGTGCTATGCGCTGCTGAGCCTGCTGACGGCGCTCGGCGCCCCCATTCAGGGCATGGGGCCGGGGAGCTGGCTGGCTGGCAGCCTGCCGCTGCTGCTGAATGTGGCGTTGTTGAGTGCCCTGCTGAGCTTGCTGGCGCCATTTGTGCTCCCGCCGGCCTGGCGCCTCGCGGTGCTGGCGCTGCTGGCCCTGGCATTTTCGAGCAGCCTGCTGGGCGGTGCGGCGCTGCAGTCGCTGCCGACTGCCGCAGTGCTGGTGCTCGAGGCGGTGCGTACGATCTCGGGGGCACCGTTGATGCCGGCGTTCGCCGGATACGCGCTGTCGGTGAGCCGCGACTACAGCGGCGTCGCGCCGTTGATCCCGCTGGCCCAGCTGACGCTGACGACCGGCATGCTCGCGATCGCGGTGTATTCGTTCAATCGGCGCGATCTGGCCTTTGATGCCCCGTGATCCGCTGGCAGCCGGTCATCACCCGCGCGGGTGGCAGCGTCAGCGGCGGCGCACGCCTGTGACCGGCGGCAGGCGCATCAGCAACACCACCGCAGTGACCAGCGCGAACACCAGGGCGAGGCGGATGTCGCTCTTGGCTTGCCAGACCTGGTGGACGACCGCCAGCGGCACCGCCAGGTAGGCCATGCGATGGACGCGGCGCCAATGCCGCCCCAGGCGGCGCTGCCACGCGGTCGTCGAGGTCAGCGCCAGCGGGA
>CAIQIY010000441.1 GCA_903871975.1 uncultured Chloroflexota bacterium
CAGCTCGGCCCAGCGCCGCCCGCGCGCGGTGTGAAACAACGCCGGGCCGAGGATGGCTTCGACATACGCAAACAGATGCTCGAGGCGGTACATCGCGCTGCCCGAGCGCTGCACGTCGCGCAGGCCCCACGGCTCGTCGGCGTACAAAAATGCGAACAACGAGCGCTCGTTCTGCGCCAGTTGGCGGAACAACGCCGGGAGCGCCACCAACACCGTCGGATGGAGCGGCCAGGTCGCGGCCAGCAGGTCGGACCATTCGCCAGGTGCCATGTCGGTGGGGCAGAGCCCGAGGGCCAGCGATGGCGCGGCGTGGCGCTCGGCCCACTCGGCGTGCTGCGCCGGCGCCAACGCGCGGCCGATCAGGCGCAGCACCTGCGTGGCCGGCTCCTGGAAGGTGATCGCGGCGAATCGCCCCTGCACCCGCGCCCACTCGTCGCGGCGTGCCGCGCCTGCACCACGGGCGTAATGCTCGAAACTCTGATGCAGGATGGTCAGCACCAACAACGGCGCAGCATCGCTGCGCGCCGCTTGCTCGGCCAGCTCCTGCAGCACATACAGATCCTGCTCGTCGTCGCGGCGGGCGGCATCGGCGAGCGACTGGCCCAGCTCGTCGATGACCAGCACCAGGCCTGCATGGCGCCCAGCCGCGTGCACGTGTGCGGTCGCAGCGGCGAGCAGCGCGGCGACGTCTGCGGGGGTCGGGGGCGTCGCGGCACTGGCGGCCTGCTCGAGGGCATCGACGAGCGCACGCGAGCCGGGGGCGGCCGCGCGGCGTACTGCCAGTTGCGTCGCTGCCACAATCGCGCGCCGTAGCTCGCCGGAGCCACCGGTGACCAGCACGGCCAGCAATGTTGGCCCGTCGGCGTCGAGCTGCTCGGCATGCGCCTCGGCCTGGAGCCCGCGCAGCAAGCGCATGCGCGACTCGCTGCCGCGCTGCAGCCAGTGCGCGATGAACAGGCCACACGCCGACTTGCCGGCACCGTACGGCCCGATGATGCTGAACGCGCGCTCGCCGCCAGGCCGCAGCCCGCCGACGATGCGCGCAGTCGTCTCGATCACCAGCGGCGTGACGACATACCCCGCCAGCGTACGCCGCAGGTCGAAATCGCGCGTGAGCTGGACCGAACGAGTGAAGCGACTGGTGATGCCGGGCTCTGCGACGCTCATCGTACCTCCCGAAACGCCGCACGCAGCAGCGCGTCGTCGAGCAGCGCGTCGCCGACCTGCGCACACACGACCTGCCGTACGCCGGCGCTCTCGGATGCACGGACGAGCCCGCCGGTCGCACTGTCGAGATGCCATAGCCGCGCGGCCAGGCTGTCTTCGGTGAAGCCGAAGAGCCGCCCAGGTGCACCGGTGCCATGGCTCAGCTCGGCATACGAGGCGAATGAACGTCCTTTGTTGTGGACATACCGCCGAATCATCAGTGCCAGCAGGGCATCGGGCACGGTCGGTCGCGCGCCACTCGACACGTGGAAGCGATCCGTGCCGGGCAATGCCCGAATGAGGCGCAGCTCGTGCAGTGGGCAGAGCAGGGCATCATCGGGCGTCGCGCGCTCGGGGCGCACGTAGCTCCGCAGCAGGCAATCGACGTCGCGGCGGAGCGTAGCGGGCGACGGCACGCGGCCGGGATAGTCGCGGGCGGCGTGCCCAATCGCATCGGTCAGGCTGTCGGCGGTGAACTCGGCGCCACGCCAGACATTGAAGGTTGCATACCAGCTGAATGCCGCCGTCGGCTTGCCGCTGACCTGCCAGTGCAGCAACCAGGCGGCCGCCGGGGTGACCAGAAACGGATCCAGCCCGGCAGCGTCGTCGAACAGCATATGCGCCAGTGCGCTCGGCCGGAGCGCCGGCGCCGGCGATGCATCTTCGAGCATGCCAGCGATGCGCCCCCAGTGGCGGATCGACTGCGCCATATTGCGCCCGACCCCCAGACGCACGAACGCGTCTTCGCGCTGGAACAGCATCGGATCATCGCGTACGAGATCGTACGCCTTCTTCAGCCAGTGCGCCCGCAGAACGAACGTCTCGTGGCCACTGAACGTCAGGCTCGTGGTGGGTTGGTCGTGGCGCGGCATCGGCACTGTTCCTGACACTGCACGGATACCCACGATTGTACACGATATTCCCATAGTTGGGAATATTCGCCGGCATACGACCAGCCCACGCTGCAACGCGGGTGCGGGTACTCCTGCGCGCTGCGGGAGCGGGGTGATGCGGTGCTGCACGGGATGTCACCAGAGCTCGCGCAGGTATCCGGGGGCGCATCACCGCGGGTAGCGGGCCATCGCCACGGCGTGCCGGTGCTCGCCCCGCTCCTGCAGCGCGGGCGCGGGGGGGTGTCGCGCAGCGACGGGGGTGAGGGTGCTGCGGCGTCGCGCCAGCCCCGGGCAGCGCGCCGACCGCACCGCCATGCGACAGCTCGCCCCGCTCCCGCAGCGCGGGCGCGACGGGGGTGCGGGCATCATGGTGGGCGTACAGGCGCGGCGACGTTGAGCAGCTCCACGTGCACCGCATGGCCGGCTCCGCGGCACGGCCCTTGGCATCGTGACGCGCCTGGCCATGCTCGTCCGCACACTCAGCGCTCGGTGTAGTAGCGACGTACCAACTCGCCGGGAGCGCCAGTGTATGCTCGCATGACGGTATCGCATGACTGGTCGCCGACCTCGATCAGCCCCCGGGACACAAGCCGCTCGATCAGCGAGCGGACGGCTGTGGGCGTCATCAGGCAAACACGCCCGACCCACTCCGGATCGCGACTGAGTGCGCTCAGCCGGACACTGCCCGCGCCAGCGATATGCCGCTGCCAGCGGTCGAAGAGCATGGAGGCGGCGATCAGGTCGGGGGGCCCGGCAGTGGCATGCGCGGTGTACCGCCGCTGCGCGCCACTGCCACTGCTGCTGAACAGGCCCAGCGCTCCCAGTCCCTCGGGGTTGGCGTACATGCGGAGCACCTCGCGTGCGTCGTTGTGCGGCCCCATCCGATTGGCAGGCGGTTGCGCGAGCGCTTCCAATGCGTGATGTGCGATCAGCTCGCCAGTGCAGACCATATCGGGGACGATGGTGTGATTGAAACTGTGATACCACATATGTGCTCGAAATCCATGATCGGTCACGAGGCCATAGTGTAGCAACCAGTGTGTCCCGATGTCATGAAGATATCGATCGTGTTGCGGGATCATCAATCCGATAGGGCTTAGCTGGTATCGGTTATGATCCACACTTCCCAGGCCGCACGCAAAAAACCAGCCACGAAAACCTTCACACACGGGATGATTGACACCCATGTACGATGCAACATCTGCTGTCGTACTGGATGGATATTCTGCTATGCAGTTGATAAATGCCGATAAACGCGTAATATTGAACGTAAAACCCTGATTGAAACGAAACGTGCGAAATTTCATCACTCATCCTCACGACTGTTGAATATTGACATATGCTGTATCAACATGTGATATGCACCATCATGGCAGCGCGTGGTTGAAATCCAATGATATCAGATGGTGCCATCGTTGGGAGCTCACATGGTTGATGCCGTGCCGCGTCTGCGCCGATGAACCCAACACTCGCTGCGGCGGCACAGCCCGGCGGCACCGAACCACAACGGGCAGCGCAAACTGGACCACGTGGTGGCGCGGCGCTGGCGCACGCATGTCAACCATCACCCAACGCCCGCACACGCCGCGCGCACCATCAGGCCAACGCGGCAACGCCAGCTCAAACCCGCCGCCAGCGAGCCGGGCCATATGATAGACTCTGGGGCGCGGGGGGCATGCCAGCCGCAACCGCCATCGGCACTGCCGCCGTCGCAGGGGGGGCATCATGCACGATTTCGCCACCAGTCGCCTCATCGAGCTCGCACGGCAAGCGCGCCGCGTACCGCACATCGCCATCGTGATCATCCTGACGCCAGTCTTCGCCATCGCGGCACAACTCGGCATCATCCCGCTCATCCTCGTGCTGGCGCAGCGTTACGGCATCGCCGATGGAGGCATGATCCGCATGCCAGATGGTCTGTCCGCCACCGAGGCAGGGTTCTGGTTCGGCATGATGCTGATCTTCGGGTTCATCGCCATCTTCGCACTCCTGTGGGCCTGGCTCGCGTGGTTCGAACGCCGCCCACTGCACACCCTTGGCTACGAGCGCCGATCGGCAGCGTGGCAGTACGCGCGCGGCATGCTGCTCGGCTGCGCGATGTTCGCCGCCGTCATCGCCCTGCTGGCCCTCACCGGCTCCGTGGTCGTCGAACCAGGCGACCCGGCGCAGCTGGGGACGGCAGCCGTCGCTGGCGTGGCGCTGGTCTTGCTGGGCTGGATCGTGCAGGGCGGCGCCGAGGAGGCGCTGTTGCGTGGCTGGGCGTTGCCGACGATCGCGGTGCGCCATGGCCCCTGGTGGGGCCTCGCAATCTCGTCGGTGCTGTTCGCCGTGCTCCATGGCCTCAATCCCGATGTCACACCGCTGGCCCTGGCCAACCTGCTGCTGTTCGGCGTGTTCGCCGGCGTGTACGCGCTGCGCGAGGGGTCGCTCTGGGGCATCAGTGCGATCCACAGCGCCTGGAACTGGTCTCAGGGCAATCTGTTTGGGCTCGCGGTGAGTGGCATGGGTGCCCAGGGTGGGACGCTCGTCGACCTTGGCACGCGCGCCGGCGCCGATTGGCTCACCGGCGGGGCATTTGGCCCCGAGGGTGGGTTGGTGGTCACCGTCGTGCTGTTGGTTGCGATCACGGGTACGGTGCTGCGGCGCCCCGTGCAATTGCCCTGAGATGCCTCCCCACTGCTTGACGGTCATGATTCACCGTCGTATAATCCACCCACGGCGCATGCTGGTTCGGTAGCTGGCGCCGGTGGCGAGGTGGCCGCCATGAACGACTACACCACATTCTGGTTTGCGTGATGCGGCGGCGGGGTGCGCACCTGCGCCGCTTTTGTGTCTTCACGCGAATGATGCGCCAAGAGCATACAGGAGGCGACGATGCACTCGGATCTGATCGGAAAGATCGCGAAAGCACGCCAGTACGCCAACGAGCCTGAACGCCTCATCATCGAGCAGCTGTCCGCCAGGTTTCATGGCACCAACAACGAACATCGGATCGCGCTCGATCACGACCGCTGGAGTTGTGACTGCACCACGTTTCGCCTGCATGCTACATGCGCGCACGTGATGGCATTCCAGCGCATCTTCGCTGCCAGCCTCGACGCCGCCGCGCGCGCCGATGTGCCGCTGACGATGCAGTCGGATCTGGTCAGCATGATCGAGAAGAGTCGTCACTATGTCCATGAGCGCCAACGCATCCAGCTCGACGGAGTGCATGTGCGGTTCCGCGGCAGCAACAACGAGCACATGATCACCCTCGACGGCGATCACTGGGCATGCGGCTGCACCAGCTTCCGCCTGCATCATGCCTGTGCGCACACCATGGCGCTGCAGCGGCTGTGGGCGGCGATGTTGCCGGCCGCCGCATTGCAGCCAACCAGCGACGCCGGCGAACTCGAGATGGCCAGCCTGCTGCACTGAGGCCGCGACGACCAGCCGGGGCCATGCGCATGTGCATGGCCCGGGCGTCGCGCATGCATCGAGGAGACCATGACTCTCGTGATCGCACATCGGGGCGCATCGGCATACGCGCCCGAGAATACGTTGCGGGCATTCGAGCTGGCGGCCCAGCAGGGTGCCGACATGTGTGAGCTCGATGTGCAGCGCAGTGCCGACGGCACGCTGGTGGTCTTTCACGACGACACCACCGAACGTTGGGACGGCCGCGATCGTCCGGTGGGGGAGCTCACGCTCGATGCGTTGCGCCAGCTCGACATCGGCGGTGAACGGATCGCGACGCTCGACGAGGTGGCCGCATTCGCGCGCGAGCGTGGCATGCGCCTGAACATCGAGCTGAAGGGCACCGGGATGGCCGAGTCGGTGGCAGCCGTCGTGCGCGCGCATGGCATCGACGATCTGGTGCTGATCTCGTCGTTCTGGGAGGAAGCACTGGTCGAGATGGGGCAGGCAGCGCCGCATCTCGCCTGCGCCTACCTGATGGGCGTCCAGACCCTGCTGCCCGACGTGCGCTTCCGCGAGACCTGGCCGGTGCTCGCGCTGCGGCGGGCCGGTGTCGGCACGTGGCACCCGGCCTACCAGATCCCACTCCTGCTGCGCGTCCTGCCGGTCGTGCGGCGGGCGGGCTATCGCGTGAATGTCTGGACGGTGAACCGCACCGATGTGATGACGCGGCTGATCGATGTTGGCGCCGACGGCATCATCACCGACACACCAGACGTACTGCGACGACTGCTCGCCGAACACGCTCGCTGACGCGCCGCGCCAGGTCGAGTGGCCGTATCCACAGGCCGCCGGCCGCGCCCACCGTAGCGCAGGCGCGCCGCGCCGATGCAGCCGGTCGTGGCACCCCACTACGGCCTGGCGCGCTCGCGATGCAGTCGGGTGGCGCGTGCGCACCGCCGGCCGCCAGCCGCCCGACACCTCGCGCGGCGTTGCCCCGGCGGCGGCGCGTGCTGCGCCTCAGGGGCGCTGTTCGCGCATATGGATGAACAGCGCCACCGCGCCGAGAATGCCCGCGCGGTCGCCCAACGCCGCCAGCACCAGTGGCACGCTGCGGTAGACCTCGAAGGCGCGTTCGGCGATCACCGTGCGTGCCCGCTCGAGCAGGCCGGGGTTGTTCAACGCGACGCCCCCGCCCAGCACGATCAGCTCGGGGCTGTACAGGTTCAGCATGTTCACCAGTCCGATGCCGATCAGCTCGCCTTCGCGATCCATCAGCTGCTGCGCCAGCGCATCGCCGTCGGCAGCCGCGCGCGAGACATCCTCGGCACTCACGCGGCCGTCGCGGGCGTAACGCTGCAGCAGCGATGTCGGATGCGCGGCCAGCGCCGCGCTCGCCGCGCGGCCCAGTGCCGGCCCGGCTGCCAGATCCTCCCACGACTGGCGCGTGGTCGCATCGATCAGGTGGTGCCCCACCTCGGCGGCCGCGCCGTGGTGGCCGAGCAGCAACCGACCATCGCAGATCACGCCGCCGCCGATGCCCGTGCTGATCGTGACATAGACCAGATGGCGCCGGCCGCGGCCCGCACCGAAGAACCATTCGCCCAGCGCTGCGGCGTTGGCATCGTTGCCGAGCTCGACCGACAACCCGGTGCGCTCTTCGAGCAGTGCGCGCAACGGCACGCGTTCCCAACCCGGCAGGTTCGGCATGTTGAAGATCACGCCGTTGAACGGATCCAGCGGCCCGGGTGAACCGATGCCGATTCCCGCGATCGCTGCACCTCGCGGCGCCGCGTCGCGTGCCTCGGCCAGACATCCCACGATCGTGTCGATCACCACCGTCGGGCCGGCGGCGGGCATCGTCGGCACCCGTACTTCGTGGTGGACGGTGCCAGCATCGTCGGCGAGTGCCACGCGCAGGTTGGTGCCGCCGAGATCGACGGCCAGCAGATGACGCATCGGGTTCCTCCATCGTTGTGTGCCGCGATCATACCATGTGCCGGCGCGGATCGGCTACGCCGCCATTCGCCTGTAGCACAGTATTGTCTGGCATGCGCGATGGGCTCTTGAGCAATGTTTGCAACACCACGTGTCGTTCGCCGATGCGATCCTCCTCCCGGCCTATCGATCTGGCTACTCACCGGTATAGGTCTTCGGTCGATCGCCGATGGCGCTGGGGCACTGCTAAGCCGATGGCGCTAGACCCCACACGTACACCAGCCGTGGTGCTGGAGGCAGCCTGCTGCGCCACCTTCCGCTACATGCCCCCCGGGGCTGATGCAACGTCAGAGCCGGAAGAACCAGCAGTCGACAGCAGCGGCAAGCGAGCGTTGCAGCGCTGCCGGATTCGTCGCCCCTGCATGCACAGCGAGGCCACACACCATGCTGGTATCGCTC
>CAIQIY010000442.1 GCA_903871975.1 uncultured Chloroflexota bacterium
GCCGAGACGCTCGATGACCTGTTCGCGACGCTGTGTTGGCCGGCGGAGGCTGCGCCGACGTAGGAACCAACGGTGCGTCGGCCGAGTCAGTTGCATGGGGATGATACCAGGAGGGACACATGCATACGCCGATGGACGCAAGTGTCGAGCAGTTGCAGCACCAAGTCGACGCACTGACCGCGATGGTCGCACACCTGAGTGCCACGCTGGAGGCCTGCCGCGACGAGCTGGCCGATCTTCGGGGTCGCGTCGCCGCGACCACCAGCGCGCCCGACACCCACATGCCAGCGCGCCGCGTGGCGCTCGCCAGCATGATCGGCGCGGCCGCCGGCCTGGCGCTGGCTGCGCGCCCGGTCGCCGCCAAGAACGGCGACGCGGTCCTCGCGGGTGGCTCGGTGACGTCGACGGGCGTGACGCGCATCACGACCACCGGGCAGACCGCCTTCCAGGGCACGAATAGTGCACCGACCGGAATAACCTACGGCGTCATCGGTGCTGTGGCGAGCAACCAGGGCGATGGGGTGTTCGGCGAGAATACCACCACAGGATTCGGTGGCACAGGGGTCCGTGGCAGGATCCAGGCGAGCCAGGGTGTTGGCGTACTGGGCGAGCATACTGGCACGAGTGGCCAGGGGGCCGGCGTGTTTGGTACCGTGCGCACGAGCGACTCCAAGGCGAGCGGCGTAGCGGGCGTTGCCAGCGCTACCACCGGCGGCGCGGTTGGTGTCCGTGGCACCGCCGACGGGCCTACCGGTGCAGGTGTGCTCGGCTGGGCCCGGGCGACGTCCGGCAACACCTATGGCGTGAGCGGATGGGCCTCCAGTGGGGGTGGGTTCGGCGTCTACGGCATCAACTATGCCACCAGCGGCCAGGCATGTGGTGTCTACGGGACCACCGCCAGCGCGACCGGCTACGCGCTGTACGGCCACGGCAATCTCAGGGTCACCGGCCGCTGCTATCTGGCGGTTCCGGCCTCGGCGCCGCCAGCCACCATGCTGGGTGCCGGCACGCTCTCGTTCTGGCTGGATACGAGCACGAACACGCTGAAGATCTCGGTGAAGGACGGGTCGAGTGTCACACGAACCGCGACCCTGCCGCTGATGTAGCGGCCGGTGCATGGTCGCCGCATGTCGCAGGCCAGGCCTGCCGCGCGAGGACAGAAGGAGTATCGCCATGACTGCATCACTGGAGGTTCCATCGGCCGCAGCCGTTGCGTGGCCCGCGGACGTCTCGATGATCTGGCAGCGCCTGACCGAGCTGGTGGCCGAATGTGTCGCGCTGCGCGCCGAACTCACCGCCGTACACCAGCGCGTCGCCGTGCTCGAGGCTGCGAACGAGCAGCTGCGCGAGGCAAGCGCCGCCACATCGGTCGATGTCGTCGACGACCGCCGGCAGCCAGCCGATCCAGCGCGCCGCAGCGCCATCGCCGGCATCATCGGCCTCGCCGCCGGCATGGCGCTGATGCCGCAGATCGCCGGCGCTGCCAGCGGCGATCCGGTCAAGGCCGGCAACTCGAACACCTGCAACGGCACGACGCGGATCACGACGTCGTCGGGCACTGGCCTGCATGGCAAGACGACAGTCACCGGCGGGGCCGCGTACGGCATCCACGGCGAGAGTCTCAGCGCCAATGGCGCCGGTGTGTACGGGGTCAACATGAGCACCGGCACGGGCGCGATCGGGATCATCGGTCAGTCGATCTCCACGACCGGGGTGGGCGTGTACGGTGTCAACAGCATCACCGCGGGCGTGACGATCGGCGTGCGCGGTCGCACCAACAGCCCGAATGGCACGAGCGTCAAGGGCGAGGCGTTCGCCACCCAGGGCAGCGCGACGGGCGTCAGCGGCGAATCGATGGCCCCGGGCGGCTACGGCGTGTTCGGGTACGCCAAGGCGAACAGCGGCGTGAACTACGGTGTGTACGGCCAGACGCTTTCGCCGGACGGCTGGGCTGTGCACGCCCAGGGCCGGCTGCGTGTCACCGGCCGGTCGTTTCTGCATGCACCGAACACACCGCCACAGCTAGGCCCGTTGCCCAACAGCACCATCTCGTTCTGGCACGATCCGGCGGCGAGCAGCGGTGCACCCAACGGGTTGCTGGTTGTGCAGGTCAAGACCAGCGCTGGCACGGTCCGGCGGGCGAACATCGCCCTGTCACTTGCGTGATGCCGGCCGCGACGGCAATGCTGCTGGCGCACGGGTTCGCAGTGCAGCCCGGCGGAAGGCGCCGCCATGGGGCTGATCACCCATCGGGGGCCCATGTCGCGCGCCATGGTATGGTGGGGCTGTACTCGCCGCACGAAAGGGAGCCACATGGCAGACATCAGTGATGGATTCACTTGGCGCGACCTGAACCACAATGGACGCCTCGACCCATACGAGGACCCGCGCCGGCCGATCGACGAGCGTATCAGCGACCTGCTGGCGCAGATGACCCTCGAAGAAAAAGCCGGGCTGATGTTTCACACGATGATCGGCATGAATCCCGATGGCAGCCTGAGCGAAGACGGTGGCCAGTTTGGTGGCGCGCCCACCAGCACGATGGTACGCGAGCAGCACATCAGGCACTTCAATGTGCTGTTCACCGCGCCGCCGCGCCAGATGGCCGAGTGGCACAACCGGTTGCAACACCTCGCACAGCAGACGCGCCTCGGCATTCCGGTGACGATCTCGAGTGATCCACGCCACGCCTTCACGGCCAACCCGGCAGTCAGTTTCATGGCGGGTTCGTTTTCGCAATGGCCCGAGCCGCTCGGGCTGGCGGCGATCGACGATCCGGCGCTGGTCGAGGCCTTTGCCGACATCGCACGCCGCGAGTATCTGGCAGTCGGCATCCGCGTCGCGCTGCATCCACAAGTCGATCTGGCGACCGAGCCGCGCTGGCCGCGCATCAACGGCACCTTCGGCGAGGATGCCGAGCGCACCGGCCGGTTGGCGGCAGCCTACGTGCGCGGCTTTCAGGGTGCCACGCTGGGGCCACACAGCGTCGCCTGCATGGTGAAACACTTCCCCGGTGGCGGGCCACAGCTCGACGGCCACGATCCGCACTTCGCGTGGGGCCGCGAGCAAGTCTATCCTGGCGGGCAATTCGAGTACCACCTGCGCCCATTCGCCGCAGTGTTGGCCGCTGGTGCCGCCCAGATCATGCCGTACTACGGCATGCCGATCGGGCTCGACTACCCCGAGGTTGGCTTCGGCTTCAACAAGCCCGTCATCACCGGGCTGCTGCGCGAACGCCTCGGTTTCGACGGCGTCGTCTGCAGCGACTGGGGCCTGCTGACCGACCGCGAGATCATGGGCGAGACGCTGCCGGCAGCGAGCTGGGGTGTCGAGCAGTTGAGCCGACGCGAGAAGATCGCGCTGGCGCTCGACGCTGGCATCGACCAGTTTGGTGGCGAAGCCTGCCCCGAGGACCTCGTCGCACTCGTCCGCAGCGGTGATGTCGCCGAGACGCGGCTCGATGTGTCGGTGCGCCGCCTGTTGCGCGACATGTTTCGCCTGGGGTTGTTCGATGCACCGCTGGTCGATCCCGCGAACGCCGAGGCCACCGTCGGCGCTGCCGAGTTTCGTGCCGCCGGCGCCGCCGCCCAGCGTGCAGCGTTCGTCCTGTTGAAGGACGATGCCCGGCGATTGCCGCTGCGTGGGCGACCGCGCCTGTACCTCGAAGGGGTTGATCCGGTGCTGGCGCGGGCCGATGCCGAGATCGTGACCGATCCGGCCGAGGCCGACCTGGCGCTCATCCGGCTGCAGACGCCACATCAGCCAGCACCCGGCGGGCCGGCGTTCTTCGCGAGCCTGTTCCGCGGCGGTGATCTGGACATCAAGGAGCCGGAGCGCAGCAGGATCCTGGCGTTGCTGGCGCGCTGCCCCACGATCGTCGACATCGCACTGGAACGCCCGGCAGTGATCCCCGAGATTGCGGCCGGCTGTGCGGTCTTGCTGGCGAATTTCGGCGCCAGCGATGCGGCGTTGCTCGACATCGTGTTCGGCCGGGCGACGCCGCGGGGCACGCTGCCGTTCGAGCTGCCGTCGTCGATGGCGGCGGTGCGGCAGCAGCACAGCGACGTCCCCCATGACTCGGTTGATCCACTGTTCCCATATGCAGCCGGGCTGCGCTGATGCCGGGCAGCGAGGAGGCATGCGATGAATGCGGCGGCGTTTCGACAGGTGTTCGACTATCATCTGCGGGCCAATGCCATGGTGTGGCAGCTGTGTGATGCACTGGACGATGCCCGGTTCGATCAGCGGGACGATTATGGCCATGGCTCGATCCGGGCCGAATGGATGCATCTGATCGACACCGACCTGGTCTGGTTCAGCGCGTTGCAGCAACGCAGCGCCGCCGTCCCGCCGGCACCCACTGCATCTCGCGCCGAGCTCCGCCAGTGGCACGACACAATCGTGGCCAACGTGCGCGCATGGCTGGCGGTGCTCGATGATGCGGACCTGTTCCGGCAGCCGATTCGCGAGCCAGCCGAAGATCGCAGCTTGTTCGTGTGGCAGGTCCTGATCCACGTCATCAACCACGGTACCGATCATCGGGCGCACCTGTTGCACCGGCTGCACGACCTGGGCGTAGCGACGCCGCCGCAGGATTTCATCTTCGACCTCGCCGAGCATTGATGCGACCGGTGCAGCGCGCTTGGGGTGCGTTGACGCCACACGCCTGCCGCACGTATACTCTGGACATACAGCCCCTGGAACGCATGACAGCGAGGATATCCATGAGCACCATCCGCGTCACCATCTGGAACGAGTTTCGCCACGAGCAGCACGCCGACCACCCGGCGAGCACGTTGTATCCCAACGGCATTCACGGCGCGATTGCCGACGGGCTCATCCCCGAGGGCTTTGCCGTCGGCACCGCGACGCTCGACGAGCCGGAGCACGGCCTGTCGAGCGAGGTGCTGGCGAACACCGATGTCTTGATCTGGTGGGGCCACATGGCCCACCACGAAGTCAGCGACGTGATCGTCGACCGGGTGCAGCGGCGGGTCCACGAGGGCATGGGCCTGATCGTGCTGCACTCCGGCCACTTCTCCAAGATCTTCCGCCGTTTGATGGGCACCACCTGCGATCTGAAGTGGCGCGAAGCCGACGACATCGAGCGCGTCTGGGTCGTCGAGCCGGGCCACGCCATCGCCGCCGGCTTGCCGGAGTACTTCGAATTGCCCGAGGAGATGTACGGCGAGCGCTTCGACATTCCGGCGCCCGAGAACCTGATCTTCGTGAGCTGGTTCACCGGCGGCGAGGTCTTCCGCAGCGGCGCGTGCTACACGCGTGGTCTCGGCAAGGTGTTCTACTTCCGCCCGGGGCACGAGTCGTATCCCACGTATTTCGATGCGAACGTGCGGCGCGTGATCGCCAACGCGGTACGCTGGGCGGCGCCATCACATGGCCCGCGGCCGGTATTCGGCAACGCACGGCCGCTCGAGCCACGCGCCTGATCAGCGCTGGGGTGCCACGCCGTCACGCGATCGCGTGGCACCCACATCCGTCAGAGCAGTTGCACCCCGTTGATCACCAGGCTGAAGCGGCAGCCGAGGTACTCGGCCGCCCGTCGACACATCAGCATACGCGACAGGAAGATCTCGAAATAGTCCATCACCGACGCGATTGCACTGTCGATCGTCAGCGTCAGCGCCAGGGTATGCGCCTGGTGATCGACATGCAGCACCGAGCGCGTGGTGGCGTGGTTCACCCGATCATGGATGTCGAATCTCGCGGGATCGGGGTTGTGCACGCGCGAACGATGGACATCGGCCTTGTCGGCGAGGATGAGCGCTGCTGCCACCGGGCTGATCGCATGGCCGCGCTCTTCCTCGTGGTTGCCGATCGCACCCATGATCGTCACCGTCTCGTCGATCGGCATGCCGAGGGCGAACAATACGTCGTGGGCGAGCAGCGCGCCGATCTGGCCATGATTCTGGCGATTGACCAGGTTGCCGACATCGTGGAGCAATCCAGCGATCGCGACGAGTTCGCATTGCCGCGGCGCATACCCCAGCTGCCGCAGCAACTCGGCAGCACTGCGGGCAACGACGGTCGCATGACGCTGGCCATGCTCGGTGTAGCCGATCTGGCGCAGGCTATCGTTGGCCACTCGCACGTATGCCTGCACCCGCGGATGCTGCCAGACCTGCTCGGGCGTCACCCGGTCCGCTGCGCGATCATCGACGACGCCATCGGCGGGCAGATCGGCGACGACACTCAACCGCTGGTCATCGTGGCGCATCGCCGAGCTCCTGTGGCTGGACAGATCGCTCCACGTCGATCATGATACCGCCATGGGCTGCCGAATGGCGCGCTGCCGCGAGCGCGCGATCGACCGCCAGGCCGGCCGCCAGGCTGGCCGTGATCGTGCCGCCGGCGATCAGATCGGCGAGCGCTGCGGCATGCCATTGCAAGACTCCGGTCGGCGTCTCGGGCGATGGCAGCGAGGCCGCCGGTTGGGCCCGGCTGGCGCTCACCCGGCGCAGCGTTGTGGCCGCCGCGCCGCCAGTCGCCAGCTCGAGGCCATTGGGATCGCGCGAATCGTAGCGACAGCTGCCCAGTGCGCCATACGCCTCGATGACGATCTCGTCGCCGGCGCCCGGAACGACTTTGGAGACCTCGATGGTGCCATAGGTGCCATCGTCGAGCTCGAGCGCCAGCCAGGCGATGTCGTCGGCCGTCACCGGCACCAGCGTGCCGCTGGCATCGGGCCGCTGCGCGACGACCGTACGCAGCCGCGCCGAGATGCGGCGAATCGGGCCGATCAGGTATTCGACGAGATCAAGCAGATGGCTGCCGAGATCGAGCAAGACGCCGCCGCCCGCCCCAGCCATACGCCAGGAGATCGGCCGGTCCTCGCGGAGGTTGCTGGCGCGGTAGTAGCGCATGTGAACGCTGCGAATGGTGCCGAGCGCACCGCTGGCAGCGTGCTGCCGCATCAACTGGATCGCCGGCACGTGCCGATTGTGGTAATTCACGCCGGCGCGTACCCCCAGTGCGGCAGCCTGGGCGACCAGCCGCGCCGATTCGGCCGGATCGGCCGCCAGCGGTTTCTCCATGAAGAGATCGCGCCGACTGGACAGCACCGCTTCGCCGATCCAGCCGTGGTCGCCGGTCGGTGCGCAGCAGTCGACCATCGTCACCGCCGGATCGGCCAGCAGGGCTTCGATCGATGTGCCACAGGTGACACCATCGCCCAGCTCGCGGCGTGCGCGCTCGGCCGAGGCATCGCTGGCCGTGGCAACTGCCACCAGCCGCGGGACGCCCGGAAGGTTCGGGTACATCAGTGGCACCATACGAATGATGAGCGCGTGAAGCCGCCCGATGCCGCCGTAGCCGATGAGCCCGATGCCGATCTGTCGCGTGTCGTTCATCTCACGCTGTGTCATGTTGCCCCTTGCATTCAAGCACGCTCGCTGCCATCCATCGGCGAACGGCACCGTCGATTGTCGCGCGTGGCGCGATACCGCCTGTGCCCACGTCAATGACGCACACCCCCTGGCGCCGATCGCATGCGGCGCTGTCGCCATACGCGCGCGCCCAACGTGACTGCAAGCAGCGCGGCCCCCCACCATGGCAGCCCCGAACTGGTCGCAGGCAGAATCGCTGCCGGCGGCACCGCCTTTGATGAAACCGGCTGCGTACTCGGCGTCGCCACGACACTCGGCGTCGCCACGACACTCGGAGTCGCCACGGCACTCGGAGTCGAGTCGGCACTCGGGGTCGTGTGGGCACACGCCGACCCCACGACACTCAC
>CAIQIY010000443.1 GCA_903871975.1 uncultured Chloroflexota bacterium
CCGATCTCCGGGGCGCGCGCTGGGCACTTCACGACGACGCCGGCGCGCTGGTCGGCGAAGCCGATGCGGTCGTGCTGACGCCGCCCGCACCACAGACCAGCGCCATCCTGGCGCAGAGTGAGTTCGATGCGGTGCTGCGCGAGCGCCTGATCACCGCGCTGGCACCGGCACAGTACCGCCGCTGCATCAGCGTAGCCCTGGGCTATGCACGTCGGTTCGAACGGCCGTGGTATGCGGCGATCAACGTCGACCGCCAGCACCCGATCGTCTGGCTGGGGCTCGAACACCGCAAGGATGCGACGCGCGCCCCTGCCGACCAGTCGCTGCTCGTGGCGCAGTTGGCACCGACCGCCAGCCTCGCGTGGTGGGACGTCCCGCTCGCAGATCTGGTGACGCAGCTCACCCCGCTCGTGACGACGCTGCTCGGCGAGGATGCTGGTGCGCCGCTGTGGGCTGATCGCCAGGGATGGCGCTATGCGCTGCCGGACGGCGCTGCGGATGCGGCGGTGCTGGCGCAGGCGCGTGATGATGGGTTGTGGTTTGCCGGTGATTACGTCGCCGGGGTCGGCCGCATCCATCGGGCGATCGCCAGCGGCGAGGCGGTGGGTGCCGCACTGGCGGCAGCCTGGGGCGGATGACATGACCGAACGCTCGCGCGCTGTCCGTGTGCCCGATATGGCGATGCTCACGCCCGGAGCGGGCGCCGGGCCACCGCGCTGACTGCCGCCGCTGCGGTGTCGGGTGTGCTGACCCCCGCCGCCGTGCGCATCGGTGGCGAGGCGTTGTAGGCGCAGGCGCTGCCGAACCGACGGCCGTGCCCGATGATCAGCTCCTGGCGATGGATGCGGCACTGCGCCGCGGGCGTACCCGTGATGCGCTGGTACGCGAGGCTGTGGCGCTGGATCGTGTGTGCCGTCCCGGCGGGGTATGATCCTGGCGAATTCTGGAGGAACCAGCGATGCTGCTCGTCATCACGCCCAACCCGGCGATCGATCGTGTCCTTGAGGTGCCTGGCTTTCGTGCGGCCGAGGTGTGCCGGGTGACGCACCGGCGCGATGGTGCCGGCGGCAAGGGCTTGAATGTCGCCCGTGTGGCGCGTACGTTGGGCCTGGATGCGCTGGTGGTGGGGCCACTCGGTGGTACCACCGGACACCAGGTGGCGCGGCTCGCCGCCGCCGAAGGCATCGCCGCGCGCTGGCATCGGCTTGAGCATGGCGAGACGCGCATCTGTGTCCTGGTGACTGACCAGGTGGCGCACGATACGTTGACGATCAATGAGCCGGGCCCGACGCTCGATCAGGCGGCCTGGCAGGCTTTTGCGGCACACGTGCGGTCGTCGGCCGAACCCGCGACGCTGGTGGCGCTCTCGGGCAGCGTGCCGCCGGGCGTCACTGCCGATGCCGTGCTGGGGCTGCTCGCGACGCTCGAGCAGCCGGTCGCACTCGACAGCAGCGGAGCCGTCCTGGCTGGTGCCCTCGAACGCCGGCTGGCACTGGTGAAAGTCAATCTCGACGAGTTCGGCGCCGCACTCGGCGTGCGCTTCGCGTCACTCGCGACGGCGGCGGCCGCAGCCCGGCTGGTGTGCCGCCATGGCCCACACCAACTGATCATCACCCACGGGCAGCATGGTGCCATCGCCAGCGACGCCGTCGAGCAGTGGCACGCCGCGCCGCCGGCGCTGCAGGCGGTCAGCCCGGTCGGCAGTGGCGATGCGGTATTGGCTGGTGCCCTGGCCGCCCGCACCCGTGGCGCCGGGCTCGCCGAGGCATTGCGCCTCGGCGTCGCATGTGGCGCCGCCAATGTGGTGCGCCCGGGCCCGGGCGTGATCGACCGCGACGACGTGGCGCGCCTGACGGGGGAGGTCGTGTTGCGCCGCCTCGGCTGAGCCGTGCCCGTCGCACCCGCGCGACATGACGCAGCGGCTGTGACCGACCGAGACGGCAGTCGCATGCATCGCGCAGCGCAGCGGCCGCTGTCGGGCAATCCATCGCTGCGTTGGCGCCAGCCCCGCAGCTCGTGCCGCGCGCACCGGATCGTGGTTCCGCCTCGGGGGCATGCCGATTGTCCATGGCCAAGCCGCATGTACGCTGCTGCAGCGCGGCAGCCGGGGCGCAGCACTGCAGCAGCCGGGTCATGTGCGGCGCGTCAATCGATCAGTGCGTACCCCGGCACCGTGAGGAACTCGACATAGTCGTCGCTCAGCACCAGGGCATCGAGCAATGCCACGGCCTGATCGAATCGATGTGCATCACCCCCGGCCGTCAATCCGGCCAATTCCTCATCGCGAATCGTGCGATAGAGCGCCGCATCGACCGTCCGGCCGTCATCGAGCGCCGCACCGTGGTGGATCCACTGCCAGACCTGCGAGCGGGCAATCTCGGCCGTCGCGACGTCCTCCATCAGATTGAAGATCGCGACGGCGCCGCGACCGCCCAGCCAAGCCTCGATGTATTGCAGTGCCACCGAGATGTTGTTGCGTACCCCGGCTTCGGTCACGGCACCGGTCGGAATCCGCAGCAACTCGGCGGCACCCATGGTCGGTGCCGGCACGTGGGCGATCTGGTGCGGGCCATCGAAGGCCTGGGCAAAGATCTGCTGCACCGTCGGCACCAAATCCGGGTGTGCCACCCAGGCGCCATCGAAGCCCTGGCGCGCTTCGCGCTCCTTGTCGGCGCGCACCTGCGCGAGCGCACGCTCGTTCACCGCCGGATCGCGGCGCGTCGGGATGAACGCCGACATCCCGCCGAGCGCGTGGGCGCCATGGCGATGGCACGCATAGACCACCAGCTCGGCCGCCGCACGCAAGAAGTCGGTCGCCATCGTCACCTGTGCCCGATCGGGGAAGACCAGATCGGCCCGATGATTGAACGCCTTGATGAAACTGTAGATGTAGTCCCACCGGCCAAGGTTGAGCCCACTGCTGTGCTCACGGAGTTCGTACAGGATTTCCTCCATCTCGAACGCCGCGAGGATGTGTTCGATCAAGACCGTGGCGCGAATGGTGCCGTGTGGCAGCCCCAGCCGCTGCTGCGCGGCGACGAAGACATCATTCCACAGCCGGGCCTCGTGGTGGCTCTGCAGCTTGGGCAGGTAGAAATACGGGCCGCTGCCCCGCGCGAGCAACTCGCGTGCGTTGTGAAACAGGTACAGCCCGAAGTCGAAGAATGCGCCCGCCACCGGCGCACCATTCACCAGCACGTGCCGCTCCACCAAGTGCCAGCCGCGGGGGCGGATCGCCAGCGTCGCCACGGTGGCGTTCAGGCGATACTCGCGCCCGTCGGCCGAGGTGAACGCGATCGTGCGGCGAATCGCATCGGCCAGATTGCGCTGCCCCTGCACCAGATTCGCCCAGTTCGGCGCGTTCGCGTCCTCGAAATCCGCCATGAACACCTGAGCGCCCGAGTTCAGCGCATTGATCACCATGCGCCGATCGGTCGGCCCGGTGATCTCGGTGCGACGATTGGCAAAATCCGGCCGCACCGGTGCAACCTGCCAATCGCCGCCGCGAATGTCGGCTGTCTCGGCCAGGAAATCGGGCACGATGCCGGCCTGCAGTGCGATCCAGCGCCGATGTCGCGCCTCGAGCAGCGCAACGCGCTGCGGCTCGAACTGTACGGCGAGTTCTGCCACGAAGGCGAGTGCTTCGGGCGTCAGAATCGTCTCCCAGGTCGGTTCAATCGTCCCCAGGACTTCGATGCGTGGCGTTGCGGTCAACGCGATCCTCCTTCACTCTGGCACGCCCGCGGGCCGACCCACGGCGCCCTACAATAGCACGGATCTGCGGGTCCTTCGCACGAGCCGAAGCCCAGGCACACGACATGCGGGCCTGCCGATGGTGCTGCCTGTTCGCGGCGCATCGACGCCGGACCCCACCCACGTGCTGCCACTGGTCGGGTGCAGTGGCACGTTGTGGGCGATGTGCCCACGCATGAGCCCAGCCGTGCAGCCCGCCCGTCGTGCCTGCCACGCTGCATCGAGCCCGTCGTCGTCCGGTATGCGTCATACCCCGGAGCACCACGCACCCCGGCACGAAGCCCAGCCAGGCGCGATGATGGGGGCAATGTGATAGGATGCAGCAGGGAGCGCCGGGCCGAGCATCGTGACACACCGAACCACCGCCATACCGGCGCGTGACATGCGGTCAGGGGGCGATGGATGGATCAGTCACTCGACGACGACCTCTCGGTCATCGCGCTGAGTCGGGTCTGCGGCGGCAACGCGATCGGCCACACGATGTTACGCTACCGTCGGGTCACGTCGACCAGCGACATTGCGCGGCGCTGTGCGCGGCGCGGCGACCCTGCCGGCGTCGTCGTGCTGGCCGATGAGCAGACGGCCGGTCGTGGCCGCCGCGGTCGGCAGTGGGTGATGCCTGCCGGCGCGTTGGCATGTTCGGTCGTCCTGCGGCCGGCACTCGCACCGTGCGATGCGTACCTCGTCACGATCGCGGCCGGGCTGGCGGTATGCGAGGCCCTCGAAGCCGTCGCGCCGCTGCGTGCCCGCCTCGCCTGGCCCAACGATGTCGTCGTCGACGATGCCAACCGTGCCGCGCCTGCCAAAGTTGCCGGGCTGCTCGGCGAATCCGCGAGCGACCAGCACACGTTGCACTGGGTGGTTTTGGGCATTGGGATCAACATCGCCGCCGCGCCCGCCGGTCATGTCGACGGCTACGATCTAGCGCAGCGGGCGACCAGCCTGGCGCAGGCCAGCGGGGTCGCCATCACCCGGTCGGCAGTACTGCTCGCCGTGCTCGCCGCACTCGAGCGCTGGCTCGCCGCCGACATCGCCGGGCGCGACCGCGCGGCGCTCCTCACCGCATGGCGTGGGCGCCTCAGCACCCTGGGGCAGCGCGTCGAGCTACGGCGCCGCTCCGGCCC
>CAIQIY010000444.1 GCA_903871975.1 uncultured Chloroflexota bacterium
CAGCAGCTGGAGCGCCCGCTGGTATTGTTGCTCGACGAGGTCGATGCGCTGGTGGGCGACACGCTGATCGCGCTGCTGCGCCAGCTGCGCGCCGGCTATCCGATGCGGCCGCGCGCCTTCCCGCACAGCGTGTTGTTGTGTGGCGTGCGCGACCTGCAGGATTACCGCATCCACTCCGCGCGCGAGCCGAACGTCATCACCGGTGGCAGTGCCTTCAACATCAAGGCCGAGTCGCTGCGGCTCGGCGACTTCAGCCAGGCCGACGTGGTGACATTGCTCGGCGAGCACACCCACGAGACCGGGCAGGCCTTCACGCCGGCGGCGCTGGACCTCGTGTGGCACCTCACGCGCGGCCAGCCGTGGCTGGTCAATGCGCTGGCCCACGAGTGTACCTGGCGCGATCCGGCGGGGCACGATCGGCAGCAGGCGATCGACGTGGCATCGATCCGCCGCGCCAAGGACGCCCTCGTCCAGCGTCGCGTCACCCACCTCGACCAGCTGGCCGACAAGCTGCGCGAGCCGCGCGTTCGCCGCGTCATCGAACGCATCCTGGTCGGCGACGAACGGCCGGACGTCATACCACCCGACGACATCACCTACGTCCATGATCTCGGGTTGATCACCACCGACGATCAGCTGCGCATTGCCAACCCGATCTACCAGGAAGTCATCCCGCGTGAATTGACCTACAGCACCCAGCTGACGATCAGCCATCAGTCGGCCTGGTATGTGCGCGATGATGGGCGATTGGACCTGACCGCGCTCCTGGCGGCGTTCCAGCAGTTCTTCCGCGAGCACTCGGCGGCGTGGCTCGAGCGCTTCGCCTACCGCGAAGCCGGGCCACAGCTGCTGCTGCAGGCGTTCCTGCAACGCATCGTCAATGGCGGCGGGCGCGTCGAGCGTGAGTACGGGCTGGGTCGACGGCGGACCGACCTGTGCGTCATCTGGCCGACGGCCACCGGCGTGCAGCGTGGCGTGATCGAGCTGAAGCTGCGCACCGCGTCGCTCGAGCGCCTGCTGGCCGACGGGCTGGCGCAGACGTGGGCCTATGCCGATGCGATGGGCGCCGAGGAAGCCCATCTGGTGATCTTCGACCAGCGCCCCGCCGTGCCGTGGGAGGCACGCATCTGGCGGCGCAGCGAACCATACCACGGCCGTGTGATCACCGTCTGGGGTATGTGAGACATGCGGTGCATGCGACGCGCTGCCGCGGCACCATCTCGGGGCAACAATGCCCAGGGCATTGGTTTACGTCGAGCCTGTTTCGCAGTATACTAGCTTCATCGTACGAATACCAGTGGTACAAAGCATGCGCGCGATGCGGCGAACAAGCGATCGTTCCGGCGACGAGGGCGGGCCGACGCGGCGAATCCTGATCGCCGACGACGACCCCTCGATCGCGACGCTCATCCAGGTGACGCTGAAAGACCCGCGCTATGTCATCGAGGCAGTGCGCAATGGGCTCGAGGCGTTGCAAGCTTTCGAAGCCAACCGCTACGACGTCATCATCCTCGACGTGATGATGCCGTACGTCGACGGCTTCGAGGCGTGCCAGCGCATTCGTCAACAATCCGACGTGCCGATCCTGATGCTGACCGCCCGCGACGGCACCGACGACATCGTCCACGGATTTTCGCTCGGCGCCGACGATTACATCACCAAGCCATTCAAGACCGTCGAACTCATCGCACGGGTCGAGTCAATCCTGCGGCGCGTCGAAGGCCTGCGTCGGCGCAGCGTCCCCACCATCGTGCGGGTCGGCGACGTCGAGATCGACGAGCCGCGCCACCGGGTCACGGTACGTGGGCGCGCCGTGAATCTGACACCGATGGAATTCGAACTGCTGTTCTTTCTCGCCGTGAGCGCCGGCACCGTCTTCGACCGGGAGACGCTGTTCCAGGAAGTCTGGGGCTACGATTATGTCGGCGAAACCAACCTGGTCGATGTCTGTGTGCGTCGGCTCCGCGAGAAGATCGAGGAAGAGCCATCGAAGCCACGAATCATCCTGACGGTGCGCGGCGTCGGCTACAAGCTGTCCGAGCCCTGAGCGCTGGCGCGATAGCGCGCCTGCAACGCCACATAGCTCTGGGCAGCGCGCATGATGCGGGCGCGCTGCTCCTCGCGGAGCGGCCGCACGGTACCAGGCATGCCGATCACCAGTGAGCCTGGCGGCACCACCATCCCCTCGGGCACGAGTGCGCGTGCCGCGATCAGGCTGCCAGCGCCGATGCGCGCATGATTCAGGACCACGGCGCCCATACCGATCAGCACGCGCGACTCGATCGTACAGCCGTGGATGATCGCCGCGTGACCAATGCTCACCTCGTCGCCGATGATCAGCGGGGCATCAGGGTCGGCATGGAGGATGGCGCCATCCTGGATATTGCTGCGGGCGCCGATGATGATGCGATGGTTATCGCCCCGAATCACCGCCATCGGCCACACGCTGCTCTCGGCACCGATGGTCACGCTGCCGAGGATCACGGCATGGGGCGAGCAATACACACTCGGATCAATCTCGAACGCAGCATCGGGGCCGGGGATCGACACCATCGACAAGCTCCTCTCAGCGATCGGCACGGCATGCCGACCGGCATCACTCATGGTCGAGGCGATACACATCGGCATAGGGGGCATCAAGCAGCAACGTGACCGGCAGGCCCGTCACGCTGGCTGGTTGCCCAACGAAGAACACCGGGCGGTCGGGATAGCGGCGCCGGGCACGCGCCAGCCACGG
>CAIQIY010000445.1 GCA_903871975.1 uncultured Chloroflexota bacterium
GCAGATCGGCCGAGGCACGCTGGTGCAGCGGGTGATGGGGATCGCCGAGCGCCCCGATCAGGATCGTCAACCGCGACTCGAGCCGTGGCGAGACTGCAGCCCGCCGCTGGAGCGATACCGTCGACTGGATCTGCCGGGTGACCCGATTCAGGCCGGCAGCAATCTGACCGAACCTGGTCCTGGCCTTGCCGGCAGTCGGTGTCGTCCCCTCGTCAGGCCGGTCGTCATCACGATCGCTCATGCACTCCTCGTTCCACTGGCGCCAGGCGCTCGGGCCAGCGCGCCACCACCCAGGCCAGCAACTGTGCTGCCGCGCGTTCCTTCGGCATGCGTGGGATCGTCACACTGCCACGGTCGTCGAGCACTGTCAGGGCGATGTCGGCGTTGCCGATGCTGGTGAGTGCATCGTTGGCGACGATGGCATCAAGGCCCTTGCGCTCGAGCTTGTCACGCGCATGCTGCAGCAAATCGTGGGTCTCGGCGGCAAATCCGATCTTCAGCACGTCGCGACGCTCTGCCAGTTCGCCGAGAATGTCAGGATTCTCGACGAGTGTGAGCTGCAGCGGCGCGCCGCGACGCTTCTTCAGCTTGGCTTCGGCCGCCTGCGCTGGGCGGTAATCGGCCACCGCGGCGTTCATGATCAACAGATCGGCACCGTCGAGCGCTGCCACCACCGCATGCTGCATCTGCACGGCAGTCGCGACACGCACGATGTCGACAGCCGATGGCAGTGGTTCGCTGATGGCGCCGGCAATCAGCTGCACATTGGCGCCGAGATCGCGCGCTGCCACGGCCAGCGCAATGCCCATGCGACCCGACGCGCGATTGCCGATGAACCGCACGGGATCGATCGGCTCGTGGGTCCCCCCGGCGCTGACCACCACGCGCCGGCCACGCAACGCGCCACGCCGCCGCCCGAGCAGCGCGCGTGCCTCGGCTTCGATGATCGACGGCTCGGGCAGCCGACCCTGGCCGATCACCGGTTCGGCCATGCGGCCATAGCCCGGCTCGAGAACGACCACGCCACGCTGCCGCAGTGTCGCCAGGTTGGCCTGCGTCGCTGCGTGCTGCCACATCACGGGATTCATCGCCGGCGCCAGCAGCACCGGCGCCGATGTCGCCAGCACCGTCGTCGTGAGCAGATCGTCGGCCATGCCGGCAGCCAGCCGTGCGATCGTGTCGGCGGTCGCCGGAGCGATCACCACCAGGTCGGCATGCGCACCGAGGGCAACATGGCCAACCACGCCGTCCTCGGGCAGATCCCACAGACTGGTGCGGACAGGCCGACCGGTGAGCGCCTGGAACGTGGCAGCGCCGACGAAGCGCAGTGCCGCATCGGTCATGACTACGTCAACCTGCGCACCCGCCAGGGTCAGGTTCCGCGCGAGCTCGGCCACCTTGTAGGCGGCGATGCTCCCGCATACCCCCAGAACGATCCTCGTCGCTTCCACTGCTGCCCACAACCTCGCCATCGTCATTGCAGTGCGCATTGTAGCACTTGCCCGCACGAACCGTCAACGGATCCGGCGAGATCCACCATCGTGTGGCCTATCGCTGGCCGGGCCGCATCGGCGCTATGCCTGGCCCTGCCACCCCATCGCGCGGTGCACCGTACCCCTGGCCAGCGCGAAGCGGTACCGGGCGGCCTCACCAGTTGGTGAACGCCCCATCCGCCGCATGCAGATGAGGCGGCTCGGTCATGCGGAACGGATGGCGCCGCGCGGCGACGCGATCAAACTCGATCCCCAACCCGGGGCGATCGCCAGGCAGCAGATACCCATCATGCCATTCCGGCTGCAGCGGCACGACATCGGTGAGCACCGTCCCCGGGCGAACCGGCTGTTCCTGCACCGCCATATTCGGCGTCGCCAGATTCAGCTGCAGGCAAGCCGCCGTCGACACCGGGCCGAGCGGATTATGGGTCGCCAGCTTGATCGAATGGGTCTCACACCAGCCGGCGATCTTGCGCGCCTCGGTGAATCCGCCGACGATGCACAGATCGACGCGGGCGTAGTCGATCAGCTCATCTTCGATCAGCTGGCGAAACTCCCATTTCGAGGCGAATTGTTCGCCGGCCGCCAGCGGCACGTGCGTGCGCGGGCGCAGCGTCTTGAACGAATCCGGGTTTTCGCTGCGCAGTGGGTCCTCGATGAAGAACGGCCGCAATGGCTCGACCTCGCGACACAACCAGATGGCATCGGGCAGATCGAGGCGCGTGTGCACGTCGAGCGTGATCTCGATGGCATCGCCGAGGGCCTCGCGCACTGCCTGCATCTGACGAACCGCCGCGCGCACCGCCCGCGACGGATGCAGCAGGTCGCCGTGTTGCGGCAAGCCCCAGCGCACAAACTTCCAGCCGGCAGCGGCACTGGCCAGACACGACTCGACCAGCGGCGCGACATCGTCGGGGTCGCCGGCTGCCTGGTTATGCGGGTAGCACACCACGCGATCGCGCACGCGGCCGCCGAGCAGCTGGTAGATCGGCACGCCGAGCGCCTTGCCCTTGATGTCCCACAGGGCGATATCGATCGCCGAGATCGCGGCGGTGAGGATACGTTGCGCCGGGAAGAAGCCGCCCCGGGCGAGGACCTGCCACAGATGCTCGGTGCGGAAGGGGTCCTGGCCGATGAGCAGCGGCCTGAAGTGCTCGATCGCACCGATGACGGCGAGCTCGCGGCCGGTGATGCCCGCCTCGCCGACACCCGAGATGCCTTCGTCGGTATCGACGACGACGAACAGGAAGTTGCGCTGGCCACCCCAGACCGGCAGCGCCTCGATTCCGGTGATACGCATCACATCACCTCCTTGTCGTGTCTGTCCGGTTCACACGAGATCACTGGCGCGCAGCAGGCGGCCATCGGGCGAGCTGTCGAGCGGATCGTTGGTGGTTGCTGTGGGCGGCAACGGCACCGGGCCGGCGAGCAATGGATCGCCGGTCGCCGCCATCCAGTCCGCCAATCGGGCGCGCAACGCGGTCGCCACGCCGGCAAAGCGTGGGTCGTCGATCAGGTTCTGCATTTCGTTGGGGTCGAACAGCAGATCGTAGAGCTGCTCGGCGGCGGCGGGGCGCTCGCGCCAGCCCGAGTGCAGCAGGATGTCCTTGCTCGGGCTGTCGTCGACGTTGGGCAGCACCGGGCTGATCGGCTCGAAGCGACGGATGTACTTGTAGCGGCGGGTGCGCACTGCCCGCTGCGGCTCATAGGCCGCGTGGTAGGTCACTTCGGCGAAGATCGCCTCGTTGACCTCGTGGGCACGACCGTCGACGAGTGGCAGCAGCGAGCGCCCGTGATACCATGCCGGGCGTGCCAACCCCAGGAGCTCGCACACCGTCGGCGCGATATCGATGTGCGACACCAGGGCATCGCAGATCTGGCCACCGGCGAAACCACCGGGCCCGTGCATGATCAACGACACGCCGATGCCATGATCCGTCAATGTGCACTTCATCAGCGGCATCGCCAGCCCGTGATCGGTCGTCAGCACCACCAGCGTATGGTCGCGGGCGCCCGACGCATCGAGTGCTGCCAGCACGGCACCGATGCC
>CAIQIY010000446.1 GCA_903871975.1 uncultured Chloroflexota bacterium
GGGCCGGCACCGGCTGTCGTGTGTCATTGGTGCCGTGGGCCTGCATCCCGGAGCGCTGCGCGCGAGCGCCACAACGCTCCGGGGCACACCGTGCTCAGGCCGTCAGCTCGTGCGCATGGCGCTGCACCTTGCGGATCGCCTCGACCGCCTGGTCGACACCCGCACGGTCGCCGAGCAGCACGCGCTGGTTCAGCCACACCGCCTCCGATTCGGCGGCACGGGTCGCTTCCGGCAGCTGGAGCTTCGAGAAATCGAAGCGGTCGGCATAGAGCTGTGCGATCGGATGGCGCGACATCCCCGGCCGAAACAGATCATAGTTGTGCATCGCCGGATAGCCCTGCCAGACCGGAATGCCCTCGGCGCTCAATGCCTCGCACACCTGCTCGTGGGCCGCACCGGCGAAGGCCTGGGGATCGATGGCGAAGATGTACTCGTAGCAGGCACGTCGGGTGATCCGCGGATCACGGCGCAACACCCGCACGCCATCGATCTCCGACAACGCCTCGTCGAGGTACGCCGCATTCGCCTCGCGCGTCGCTGTCTGCTCGGCGAGCCGGCTGAATCCGACGCCGAGGATGGCTGCCTGCAGTTCGCCCAGGCGGTAGTTCGCGCCGAACGTGTACTCCTTGCCCTCGGGGTCCTTCGGCCGGCCACAATCGATCAGCGAGTGACACAACTGTGCCAGGTGATCGTCGTTGGTCAGCACGATGCCACCCTCGCCCGAGGTGAGCAGCTTCGACGACTGCATGCTGAACGAGCCGAGATGGCCGACGGCGCCGACGCCGACATCGCGCCAGCGCGCACCGTGGGCGTGGGCACAATCCTCGATGACCACCAGGTTGTGGCGCCGCGCGATGTCCATGATTGCGTCCATGTCGGCGACCTGCGAACCCAGATGGACCGGCATGATCGCCCGCGTCCGCGGCGTGATCGCCGCCTCGACTGCGCGGGGATCGATGCAGTAGTTCTCCGGGTCGACGTCGACGATCACCGGGATGGCGCCCGCCTCCATCGGTGCCAGCGCAGTCGCGGCGAAGGTGTACGCCGGCACGATCACCTCGTCGCCGAGCTGGATGCCGGCGGCGCGCAGCGCGATGATCAGCGTGATCGTGCCATTGGCCATGCAGATGCCGTGCTTCGCGCCATGGAACTCGGCAAATGCGCTGGCGAAGGCCGCCGCGCGCGGTCCGGGCTCGGGATAGCCACCCCAACGCCCACTGCGCACCGTCGCGGTCACCGCCTCGACTTCACGCTCATCCCAGATCGGCCAGCGCGAATACCCCTGTGTGCGGACCGGCGTACCGCCGGTGACTGCCAGTTGCCCCATCGTGTGTACACTCCCTCATGCTCGCGGCTGCGGTGGCGTCAGCTGCCCGGTGCGTCGTGGATGGTCGCGTCGAGCAGGGCCAACGCCACTCCGACGACGCGTGAACCCGTCTGCGGGCCGAGCGACATGCTCTCTTCGTACTGACTGCCCGGATCATTATAATCGACGGGCATGACATAGTCACCATCGGGCAGGATGTAGCCAATCTCGTCATCGGCGAGCCCGATGATGATGCGACAGCTGCCCGGCATGGCGGCCTTGAGGGTGAACCCGAGTGCCGGCAAGAGTTCGCCCGGTACCGTCAACAACTGAATGGTGCCGAGGTCGATGGCGCTGCAGGTGGTCTCGACGTCGGCATCGAACAGCTGACGTGGTCGCAGCACGCCGAATGCATGTGCCTGACGCAGCAGCGGATTGCTCATCGGCACGCGGAACGTGCTGCGCCGCCGGCGCAATGCTGCCGGTGCCGCCACGCCATCGGCGAGCGCCGCGAGTGCTGCCGCGGCATACGCCTGGCCCATCGCCACCATCGAGTCGTGGCTGCGGTCCGGCGTGCGCGGCGAGAGCATGCCGCCGAGTGCGCCAGAGACGTGCAGCGCCATGCCGCCGATGCGCGCCTCGATGGTGCGGCAGGCCACACCAGCCAGATCCGGCGACAGCACCAGGCTCGTACCGTCGAAGACCTCGGGATGACATGCCAGATTGATCAGCGTCGCCAATGTCGCGCCGTCGGGCTTGATGAACTGAACAGCCGCGACGTCGTCGTCGACGATTGCGGGGTCACGATAATTGGCCACCCATCCGGCGAGCCGGCCCATGCCACTGCGCACCACGACCGGGCAGCGCAAGGCCAGTGCCTCGACGGCAGCCTCGACGACGGCGCGGCGCACGTGTGCCAGATATGCTTCGTCAACCCCACTGACCGCTGCGTCGGGCCCCCATAGCCCCAGCGTGTCCGGGCCGCTGTGGGTGTGTGTGCAGGCCACGATCACGGCGTCACGGTCGACGCCGTGGGCGACCAGCTCATCGCCGATCAGCAAGACATCCGACCGGTCGAGCCCGATCAGATCGCATGCGACGATCACTGCAACCTGCGACCCGGCGCACACTGCCAGTGCCCGCACCAGCAGCGGCGACTCGACGGCCGTCGCGCGGCGGTCGCGGCCATAGCCTGCCAGGAACACTGGCCGGCCATCGAGCCGTGGCGTAATGTCGCGCACGGCCACGCCGGCATACAATCCCTCGGTCGTCATCGGTGCCCCCCGAATGTCGGCAGCAACCCCGCATTGGTGCGCTTGAGATCCTGCCATACCGCCTCGACGTGCGCGACGTCGGGGCCCAACGGATTGGCCAGCAACGCCTTGAGTGCCGCCGCCTCGTCGCCCGACACCGCCGCCTCGATCGTCAACAATTCGTAGGCCTTCACCTGCGCGGTCAGGCCATGCAGTTCGGCGGCGAGCGGTGCTACCGGCAGCGGCGTGGCGCCCTGCGTACCGACGCGGCACGGCACTTCGACGACCACGTCGTCGGGCAGGTTGGGAATGGCGCCGGCATTGCGGGTGTTCACGACATGCTCGGCACCATCGCCCAGCCAGAGCGACTCGATCAATGCGGCGGCGGCGGTCGAATAATACGCGCCGCCACGCTCCATCAGCTCGGCCGGCTTCTCGCAGAGATGCACATCGGCATAGCGTTCCATCAGACGGCGCTCGACATCCATCACGATCTCGGCACGCGTCGGCACACCGCTGCGCTGTCGTTCACGGATCTGGCTCTCAAGATAGAAGTATTCGAGATAGCTGCTGGGGATGGCGTGCAACAACGAGATCAGCCACGGTGGCAGATGGATCGGATCTTCGTCGTGCTGCAGGAACTCCATGTAGCCGCGCAGCACCGCATCGGTCGCATCATCGCCGCCGACGGTGATCTGGCGCACCCAGTTCAGATGGTTCAACCCGACCTGTTCGATCCGCACCATCGCCGGATCGACCTGCAGCATGCGTGCGATGCCACGCTGCATCGTGATCGCATTATTGCACAGGCCCACGACCGGCACGCCACCATGACGCACGAGTGCCTCGGTGACGATGCCGGCCGGGTTGGTGAAGTTCACCAGCCGTGCGCCCGGCGCCAGCTCGCGGATGTCGCGTGCGATGTCCAGCATCACCGGCACGGTGCGCAACGCCTTGGCAAAGCCACCGACACCAGTCGTCTCCTGGCCGATCAGGTCGTGTCGCCGGCCGAGCAGCTCATCGTTGTGTCGTGCCGCCTGCCCGCCGACGCGCAACTGAGTCAGGACGAAGTCGGCATCGGGCAGCGCAGCGCGCCGGTCGGTGCTGGCCTCGATGCGGAACCGCGCGCCGGCGTGGTGCACCATGCGCCTGGCAAATGCCGCCACGATCTGCAACCGTTCCACGTTCGGATCGACGAGCCAGACCTCGCGTACGCCGAGCGCACCACCGCGGGCGATCAGTCCATCGATCAACTCGGGGGTGTAGGTGCTGCCCCCGCCGATTACCACGATCTTCATTGCATGCTCCTCGGCCAGGCCCGGGCCCGCTCAGGGCACGGCAACTGGCCCGGCCTGACGGATCCACTGCTCGTAGAGGCTGGCGACGTCACAACGGCAGATCTGCTCGGCAGTGGCTACCACATCGCCACCATCGGCGATCCGATAGCGCTCTGCGGCGACGAGCCCGCGCAACGTGGCGAAAAAGGCCTCGTCACCGATCTGGCGGCGCAAGGCGGCGAAGAACAGTGCGCCCTTGTTGTACACCAGCTGGTAGTACACCCCCGGCGAGATGGCGGCGACTGGCTGGTCGAGCGGCACGTCGTAGCCGCGCGACGCGACCCGCAGATACTCCTGGCGAATGTCGGCGAGTTCGGCGGCCGCGGCTTCGGGCCCACCGAAGGCCTCGCGATAGATCACCTGGGCATACGTCGTCAGGCCCTCGTCGAGCCAGGCGGCGCGCTGCACATCGTTGCCGACCAGGCCGTACCACCACAGATGCGCGATCTCGTGTACCACGATGATTTCGAGCAGATCGCGCAGCTGGTGGAACAACCGTCGATCGAGCAACAACACGCCCGGGTACTCGACGCCCAGGAAGAACCGGGCATCAACCTGCACCAGATCGATTTCGCTGAATGGGTACGGGCCGAAGCGCTCGTTGAACAGCCGTACCGCGCGCGCCGCTGCATCGAGTGCAACCCGCCCACTGCCCTCGCGGATCGATGGCGGCACGTGCATCCGCACCAGCGTGCCGTCGACATCGGCCTCGATGATGCGCCATGGCGTCGCGATGATGGTGAAATCCCGCTGCGGCCCGCTGACAATGCGCCACACGACGCTCTCGCCGGCGGGCTGCTGCGACACCGTGCTCCCCGTCGTGACCAGCGTCCAGCCGCTGGCGATGGTCAGCGTGGCGGTGGTGAGCGCCGTCTCGCTGGTGACGAGATCACCGGTCATGCTGGGTACGGCGAGATCCCATGCGCCGTCGCGCCGGACGGCGACGAGCGGTGTGGCGTTGGCCAGTGCGAAGATATCGCCGCCACGGTTGTAGGCGGCATAGTAATCGGCCTGACCATTGATCGGCGCTTGCGCGACGAACCGCATGCTGAGCGTGGTGACCGCCCCCGGCGCCAGTGGCTGCGGCAACGGGATCGTCGCGAGGAATCCGCCGGCGTCGCCCACGGCTGCCGCGGCGACACCATCGACCGTGATGTCGCTCACGGTCAGGCTGCCGCCGAGGTCGGGCAGGTTGGGGAACAGGCGCAACGGAATCTCGGTGAGCGCGACGGCCTCGCGATTGGTGTAGATCACCTGCTGCACGCCCGCGAGCGTCGCTGCCACCGGGTCGATGGTGGCCTCGATCACGTACTGCGGCGCGTCCAGCATGCCCCACAGATCGTCGGCGAATGCTGCACGCATGGCGGCACGGTGCTCGGCGATGCGCGCCGGCAGCTCGGGGGCCGGCGTCGGTGGCGGTGTCGGCTCGCTGGCACTCACGGCTGGCGCCGCCGTGGCAGTCGCCGGCGCTCGGCTACCGTGCGACGCGCGCACCGGTGCCGCCTCGGCA